>JAVBSH010000270.1:0-16667 GCA_031547085.1 Bacteroidales bacterium | reverse complement strand
GTTGGGAATGTCCTCTACATCTATTCCGACAGGGAAATCACTGGTGTTTATAAAGATGCCATCAAGTAATGGTTAATGATAAATGGTTAATGTCGCAAAACGCAGATAATCAATATTTATAAAATAATAGCCTGAAAATCTCAGTGGTCCTCAGTGTCTTCTCAGCGATTCTCAGTGTAATCGAATAATCATATGGAATATCAATCATTATCCCCTAACATTGGGGTAAAAAGTGTTAACGAAACAGTAAAGTTCTATACAGAAGTGTTGGGTTTCGGGTTAATCATGAGTTTGCCGGAAACAGGCGATTTGGCTTGGGCAATGGTTGGTTCGGGCGATGCAGTTATCATGTTCCAGGAAATACGGAATTTGCAGGATGAATATCCCCAATTGCATGGAAAACCTTTGAATGCTTCCATCACTTTTTATGTGAAGATGAAGAACATGACCAGTTTGTACGAAAAGCTGAAAGGCACGGAATATCTTGCAAAGGAACTGCATCAAACGTTTTATGGCGCCGATGAATTTGCCATCCTCGATAACAATGGCTATATCCTGACCATTACAGAAGAAAAATAGACCTGACCTGCTGGGCCTCAAAGACTCAGCAGGTAAAGTAAATGTATCAAAAATGACATTTATTCGTTGATAAAAGTGTAAGGATATTACACTTTTTTGAACACACCTTGTTAACCAGGACTGATGGAAAGCATTGTTTTTACGGTAAATTTCAGCATACCCCGCACTACCAGGTGATGAAACGGGTAAATCAAATAGAAATAAGCATAGCCCAACCAATTGTGAAAACGCACTATAGTTGAAGCGGTTAACCTCTTCTGGTTGCCTTCCACATCATCTATTTGAATCGAAAAATACATTTTCAAATGCTTGTCATCGGCACTGATAATAATTTCGTTGGCCGATTTGTCCGTAATATGCACAAAATCGTATGGTTTGCCCGATTCAATGGCTGCTTTGAACTTTTCCTTGCTACGTTCTTTTACCGGTTGAATTCCGAAAGGTTTTACCAACCAATCCCGAAGCGCCAAAAGTTTGTTGAGCCATGGTGGTGATTGCGTCCAGAAAGTAATCATAAACTCATCAGCCGTTATTTTTTGCTCACTTGTGAAATCACATTCAAAAGCATCTTTATAATTTGCCGGGAGATAACGGTTCACCAAGGCTGTTTCCGGTATAGATGTTTTCCTTATTTTCATCTTGCACAATGTATACCAAGGATAACCAAAACAAAAACAATAAGGAACAGCACCCATTGACCCTGATACAAGTAATTAGCCGGTTGCGCCTTCGAAACGAATAATGTGACCAGCCAAAACACCAGGTATCCCAGGTAAAGTAGTGCAATAAACAGCATCAACCAACCATTGAAAGGAATGGCGCTGATTCCCGTCAGAAAGATAAAAACCGACGAAAGCAGCAAGTCGACCTAACCATTTGGAAAGTTCCGCGACCCATGAGCCAGTATCCGAAAGTTTTGCCAATTTCGTTGCATTGCTTTCCCGGATTGAGTTTGCGATATTCCCTGTCGCCTGCTATCATGTGGACCAGCAAAGCAATAAACAGTACAATTCCTGCTGAAATGAAGAAATAGTTCATGTTGTGAATGGTTAGAATTTTGAAGAATAAAATTGATTCAAACGTATTTGCTCCTTTTGGGGAAGGTCGGGGAACAACTGCTGCAATCCCACAAGGGTTGCGTAGGTGAGTATTGCCAGGTCGTTGGCTACGTGCCGTTCTTTTCCATCCTGCATTTCCATTTCGATAAGATAATCCAGGCGGATTTTATCTACTGTCTGAACCTGTTTCATTACCATGCCATTGGAATAGCCCCATGCCCTGATGTTTTGTTCCAGTTTCAGCGAACGGTCAAGCGCCAGTTTGTCCACCATCTTTTTCTTGGACTTCGCTCCTTTTGACGCATCAGCCTTACGGATAATGGAAAACGTATTTTCTTCCAACCAGTAATCCATCAGAGCGGCTACGTAGCCATCCATATTTTTGAAATGGTGGTAGAATGAGCCTTTTGTGACTTGGAGCCGTTCACAAAGATTGTCAATGGTCATCCGTGCAAACCCTTCTGATTCCAGGATTTTAAATCCTCCTGTGAACCAATCGTTTTTATCTATCTTTTTCATATTTGCGCCTTTTTCATTTGGATATAACTCATCACAAAGCAAACCAATGCAATACCCATAAATGACCAGGCAATGATATGAAAATACAGGATGGTCAATATTAAGGTTATCAACGTCACCAATATATCCACCAAGACAATTTTTTTACCGGGTTTGTCCGTTACAAATGCCTGCAAACCGAAAGCCAGAAGCAGGAAACCCATGGTAAGGCTGAATCCGTCGTAAAATTTCATTAGAGAATGTTCGCCAAGAAAGTGAATCGTGGTGTTTTCCATTTCGGCCAATGTATTCGCTAATTTTGAATCATTGATGTTCCCTTTAGTCAAGTGGGATAATTCATGCATCGCACCTAAAACCATATAAGCGATTGCTCCAAACTTGAAATAATTTATTTTCATGTACTTACATATTAAATACCATACTGTATGGTATGCAAAGGTAAGGTATTTTTTTGAGAAATAACATGGTTTTGGTGAAATCACACTTTCACAATTCTATCAAACCTGCTATCCATACAAACACTAAGGTCGGTAGTTACAAACTTCCCGTTATAGAACATACTAAAAATAGTAGCAGGTGTAGGCGCCGACTGTGCTTGTTCCATCGTTTCCAATTTAATCACCTTTAGCGGAAGGCTCCGTTTCCGGGCAGTTTCTGCCAGCGATGTGTGTACATGATATTCGGTAAACGGGCACCGATTGGAATAATAAACGATCAAGCCGCTTTTATCCGGGCATTCGTCGCTTTTCACGGAATCTTTGAACCGGGGATTATCAGCATCAGGCTTGATCTTTTTTACCAGAAGACTGAAACCATAAGAAAGTTTCTCCACAGTTTCGAAACCTTGCCGCAGCAGCCATTTGGTATCACTCATAAAATGGAACTTGGTAGTTCCCACCACCGTGACCAACCCGTCGCGGCCTTGCTCACATGCATCGTCAAGTGCGGTTTGCAGCAGGGCTTTGGCATACCCTTTACCCTTATACTGTCCCGAAACCCAGAAGCAACCAATCATCAGGTAATTGGGTGCGTCCACGGGAATCCAACTCTTTTCGGCCGGACCATATTCGATGAACACTTTAGCACGTTCATCCAAGCGGTGGAATACATACCCATCATCGAAAGCCGCTTTTAACCATTCTTTCTTTAGTGCGTAGCTTTCAGCACATTTCTTATCCGAAAAAGCGCAACAGATATGTTCCTTGTCGATGTTTTCCCTCGTCAGGGTGATAAATTGATTGCTCATTGGTTATTGATTAACGGTTACACTGAGGTTCGCTGAGGAGATGCTGAGAACCACTGAGATTTAAAAGATACTTTGTTGTTGATACACTATTGGCTTATAAAACTTCATTCCCACACTGATTTCCAGTTTGGCAGCAAGTTCCCGGAACGTTTCGTCAAGTATTCTGTAGTTAGGACTGGTACATTCGTAACGTTCGCCAAAATGCGCTTGGTATTTTTCTTTCATGCCGGGAAAGCCTTCATCCAGCGCCCGGTAGAAATAATCGCGCGAACCTTTACGCAAGGTAACTCCAAACATCGGTATCACATACGAAGCGCCCGCGTCCTTTGCCTGTTTCAGGAGCAATTCGATATTTTCTTTGGTATCGTTGATGAAAGGCAGCACAGGCATTAATGTTACGCCTGTATAGATACCTTTGCCGGCCAGGTATTCCATTGCTTTGAACCTGGCGGAAGAAGACGGTGCATGGGGTTCTATTTTCCGGGAAAGATGGTCGTCTGCCGTTGTGATGGTGAAGCTTACGGCAGCGTAAATTTTTGCAATATCCTGCAACACATCGGTATCTCTCGCAACAAGGTCGCTTTTGGTGATGATATGTACGGGAAAACGGTTTGAAGCAACCATCTGCAAGGCTTTTCGCGTGAGTTGCATTTCTTTTTCCACCAGCATATATGGGTCGTTCATGGAACCGATACCGATGGTGGCTTTCGTGCGTTTGGCAGGAAGTTCCTTTGCCAGTAATTCCAGGGCATTCCGTTTAACGGATATAACCGAAATATCGTTAATCCCATAACATTCGCTGCGGGTATCGCAGTAGATACAGGCATGCTGGCAACCGCGATACAAGTTCATATTGTACGCAATCCCGAAAAATGGGTCATGTCCCTTTAACTTGGATAAGATGCTTTTTGCCTCGATATACCGGACCATTGAACTTAATTGAGAATTGAGAACCTTTAGCTCGGCGGAGCCAATGGAAAATTGAAAATCAAAAGTCGGAAATTTAATTGGAAAAAGTATTATCCAATCTTGCGAAAAATGGTTGACCGCTTATTTTCGCAAGAAAAATCAACTGCCAATGAAAGAAAGCATTTACTTTTGTTTCATTTTATCAGGTATGAACAAGGAAAAAAGCCGGCAGGAATATATTGCACGTATCAACAAAGTGATGGACTACGTGGATGGGCATCTGGATCGGCCAATTGATTTGAACACCCTTGCCGGGGTTGCACATTTTTCACCGTACCATTTTCATAGGATTTTTACCGTGATGACAGGTGAAACGCCAAATACGTTTATCCAACGGGTGCGGGTGGAAAAGGCAGCACAACGACTTAAAGGATTTAAAGAATTGTCAATAAGCGAAATCGCCTATGATTGTGGGTTCAGCAGTGTACCGGTATTCAGCCGTACATTTCGCAAATATTTTGGGTTGAGCGCTAGTGAATTCCGTGGACTGGGCGATGCCACTTATGCTGTAGGTGGGATGTATTTTAGCAAGAATGGTCAACCGGTAAGCAAGAACGGTCAACTGCTTCATGATTTCAACATGCAACTTTGCAGTGTCGAACTTAAAAATTTAATCATCATGAACACAAAAGTCGAAATTAAGGAAATGCCGGAAATGAAAGTGATTTATTGTCGTCATACCGGCGCGTTCAATCAAATTGGTAAAGCCTACGGGAAGTTGGTCAAGTGGGCTGCTCCGCGCGGATTGTTGGCCGATCCCGGCGTGAAGTCACTTACCGTCTACCACGACGACCCGGCAGTGACAGCCATCGAAAAAGTACGGCAGGATGCCTGTATCACTGTCAAAGGCGATGTGAAGGTAGAAGGCGAGATCGGGAAAATGACCGTTGCCGGTGGAAAATACGCAGTAGCACGTTTCGAAATCGGACCTACCGAATTTGAGAAAGCCTGGAACACCGTTTGTTCGTGGTTTACTGAAAGTGGCTACGAGCCCGGCGATGGTAACACCTACGAACTGTACCACAACGACCATACACAGCATCCCGAAGGAAAGTTTATTGTGGACATCTGTATTCCGGTGAAACCGTTATAACTGTTTTTGTCCACGAATTACACGAATTAACACGAATAATTAGTGAAAATTCGTGTAATTCGTGGACAATAATTAATCATGAAAATCCATATATTTGTTCTTTGTAAAACAAAAAGATATGGACTTTTTAGAAACCATGCGGAAAAGATATTCCGTAAGAAAATATACCAGCCGGAAAATAGAAAAAGAAAAATTGGATAAGATGCTGGAAGCAGCTCGGGTAGCACCTACAGCCGCTAATCGGCAACCACAGCGGTTAATTATCGTGGAATCGGCAACCGGATTGGAAAAGCTAAAAAAAGCAGCCAAAACTTTTGATGCGCCTTTAGCTATTATTGTATGCGCCAACCACGACGAGAGTTGGAAACGTTCCTACGACCGGCAGGATTCAGCTTATGTCGATGCCAGCATAGTTACCGATCACTTGATGCTCCAAGCCACTAGCCTTGGGCTTGGCTCAGTTTGGGTGATGAGCTTTAATCCGGAAATATTAAAAACCGAATTCAATATCCCGTCCTACATCGAGCCTGTAAGTATATTGATTGTCGGTTACCCGGATGCCGAAAACCCAGACCCGGAAAAGAAAAACAGGAAACCGTTGAGTGAAACAGTTGTGCACGAAGGATTTTAATGGAACATGTGATTATCGAAGCAGTTTCTTAATCACTTTTTTCGTCTTCAAATTTCCTGAATACCAATAGCGGGATATTCAACCTGTAAAGATCCTTCTTGACTACTGTCTTATGAAAAAAGTGATAAAAAATACCGCGGCTCTGTTCATGGAATGAGATCAGTGCAACGTTGTGCTCGTGTACCAACTGGTCTAATGTTGCATCAGCATCTTCGGTGTCGATATTTTTAAAAGTCGCCTTTCCTGCTTGTATTTCCGCTTCGAATGACTTAGCCAGACCTTTCATCTGCTTGTCTTCCAACCGGCCGTCAGTTTCGGGAAAATGCAGGTGGTAACAATAAAGGCTGTTTGTTTTCCCGATAAAATAATCAAGGATAAACTGTACTTCGTCCCGTGCAGTTTCAGAGAAATTGGTAGCGTACAGAATATTCTGATCTCCCCCTCCCTCATATTTAAAGTTTTCGGGAATAGCAAGCACCGGCACAGGAGCACAATCAAACAGCGATGAAGCCGTACTTCCTGCAAAGGAGTTCTTTTTGCCTCTTCCGGTGGCACCGATCACAATCATTAAAGAATCGTTTTGTGAACAAATTTCACTGATAATTTCCCTCAACTCCAAACCGGTCGTCATGAAATCAATATGGAGGTCGGAATTTTCATTGCGAACCTTTTCAACCAATTCAGACATCTCCGTTTCGCACGCTTCCTTCAAAAAGGAAATATCGGGTTCAATCACCGGCATGAAATCATCCGGAGCAACCGTATTGATAGACTGTACCAACGCCATGTCGAAATAAGAGTGCAACAAGGTGATGCTACATTGGTGCCTGCGGGCGAAACTGCATGCCGCATGGATCGTGTTGGAGGTATTTCCGGAAAAATCGACCGGTACTAGTATCTTTTTCATGACGGTTTTGTTTGAAATGGATTCAAAGTTACTTTTTTTTCGTGTATTTCCATACAAATAACAAAGAAAATTCTAAACTTGTTCGCATATACACAACTGCTATATCGAAACCGGACTATTCGATGATGTCATTAATTAACTAACTTTGTAGCATGTTTGCTTGAAAATAATTTTAATCATCGATCATTATGGCTTGTAATAGACTGTTAATCATCGGATTTGTATTTTTATTCTCATGTAATGATACGAAACGCCAACCGCTTCCAATTATTGATTTGGCCAATGCTGCTCATGAAACAATACCGATGAGCAAACTTTTTGAAACTGTTGAATATGTCCCGTTGGAACTTACGCCGGAATGCCCATTGGATGAAAATATTTCAGTTTATCTGACTGATAAGTATATCATCACAGTAAAATTTTCGAATCAGAGTGCATATTTGTTCGACAGGAAATCGGGTAAATTTATCCGGCCAATTGCACAAAGAGGCAATGGTCCGGGCGAATATCGGAATATCATCTCAAGTAACGCATTCAATGAGCAGGATCAGATTTTATATTTCGATAATGTAAATACTTGGATGGGTATCCAAATCGAAACAAATGAAATTTCTACTATCAGGAAACCGTATCATATAGATTCTACCCAACATGAAAACAGTTTGTTATCCGTATCAAACTTTGCAAAGTTATCTCAAAATGAATACTTTGGATTTGTCAATAATATCACAGGTTCCGATCCGATCCGGTTGGTCGTTTTCAATCAGGATGGCACCATCCTGAAAACGTTTCCCAATTACCAAACCTATGAGGATACAGCGCCTGAGATGTATTTTACAACCGGTGCACAATATTATCAATATCAAGGGGCTGCTTATTTTAAAGAAATTATCTACAATGACACCATATTCCGAGTAACTCCCGGATCAATATCCCCACATATTGCTTTTTCACTTGGAGATAAGCATCTTCCATATCAATTGATGGAATCACCTTTTTCGGAGAAACTCAATTACTACCAAATATCGTTTGTTGGAGAATGTGATCGTTATATCCTTTTTACTTATCATTACCAAAAAGGGACATACTATGGGTATTACGACAAAACAAATTATGATGCTTTCGTATGTGTTGAGAATAAAGAAACTGCAAACAGTTTTGTCAATGATGTCGACAACTTTTTGTACTTTATTCCGCGCTTTGTAAATGCCAAAGGTGAATTTTCCGGTTTGTTGAGTGCTGAAAAAGTTGCCGAATTCGTGTCGGAAAACAAAACCACGAGCCCCGGGCTACAGCATTTATCAGCCGTAAAGGAAGAAGATAATCCGATTGTCGTTATTGGAATACCCAAGAAATAGTGGGATGATGTTACTCGCCTATGCTGTGCTGTCCTGTGCTGATCATAGAATCCGTTTGAATACGGTCTTCCTTTGCCATTACACGTTGTGCCCGTATGATTTGATAGCGGTATACTAAGAAAGTAGCGATCAAATATACAATCATCTGTAAACAAAGTGCAAAGTATTCAGGACGTACTTGTGACAAGGTCGCTCCCATCGAATTGATCTTAATAAAACCCTGCACGCCATGTGTAGAAGGAATCAGGTAGGCAAACCAGCGCCAGAAAACGGGCATGCTCCCCAACGGCCAGGCTACGCCCGAAAGAAACAACAATGGTACGGAAAGAAACAACAGCAATAGCATGGGCAGTTCGCGTTCGCGGAAGCAAACCGAAATTGTCATGGCGAAAAAGATGGTGGCAAACAGGAACGGAACGAGAAAAAGATACAAACTAAACGGATTACCGATATGTGGAAGCCCGAACATGCGCGGCACTAAGAACAATACATAAAATATCAATAAAAAATATATAGAGAAGTATGCCAACGCTTTGCCACCTACGATACGGATCGTTCCGTGGTAATGCTCGCTCATGGGTACCAACAGCCGGAAACCATTCTTCTCGCGGTTAATAGCGGCAAGGATACAGATACCCATCAGTAGCGTTTGATGTATCACCAGTACCAACACGGCAGGTATCAGGAAACTGGCATAGCCGCCGCCAGGATTGTACAATGGTGTGAAGGTTGCAGGGACAGGACTGGCCGCTGCCATTGCCTGTTCGGAAGTGGAGCCTGCCCCCATCAGGCGTTTCACCTGTATTTCACCGCCTATGCCTTGTCCCACATAATTGACGGCCAAAAGTAACCCTTTGTAATACAGAAAACTGCTCATGTCAGCATAGGCTGATATGGTGGCTTGCCGTCCTTGCACAATATCATCGCCAAAGGTGGCAGGTATCAGCACAATGCCATGCGCTTTACGTTCCTCGATAAGTTGACGCGCTTCGGCCATTGAGGTGCAATGGTAAGCAACGGCCACATCAGACGAAGCATCGAGTCTCCGGGTATAGTCACGGCTTTGCGTGCTGTGACTTAAATCGACCACTGCAATAGGAGCATCGCGAAGCACCTCGTTGTTGTATATCCAACTGTAGAGCAGCGGGTAAACAAGTGTTCCGACGAAAAACAGCACCAAAATGGTGGAATCGGAAAAAATGCTGCGAAGTTCTTCGCGGAAAATGAGGAACAAGTCGAATATGGCGCGTTTCATTTGATTTAACTTTCGATTTTTTGATTGTTTACTGACCTGTTTTCGGTTCGTCATTGCGAGCGGTAGCGAAGCAATCTATCTCACAATTAACAGATTGATTCGTCGTTCCTCCTCGCAATGACGTTATGCGAATTGCACTACTCGTTTCAATCTCCAAATAACAGGCAACGGGAACAGCACAAAGGCCATGAGCATTAGATACGATGGGAGTGCCTGAAATGCGGACAAGTCGTGCAAAGCAACTGCCTGGTATACATAAAAGTAATACCGTATGGGAAATATCCATGAGAAACCCTGCAAAGGCGTGTCCATGATTTCGATGGGGAATGTGAGTCCCGAAAAGGAAATACCTAACACGCCAAATACACCGGCAATGGTGAGTGCAATTTTGAAATCGCCGAGCAGGCCAAAAATAAAGATTCCTACAGCCTGGTAGGCAATAACCATCAGTATGCCGGCAAGCTGTACGGCAAAAAAGCTGCCGTTACACGGGAAATGCAGGTATTTGAAGAAAAGCGTATTACCTGCCACTACCATTAGCGAAAACAGCAGGGTATAAGGTAATAGTTTACCAACCAATGCACGTATAAATGAACCATTGGCGCTTTCGAGCCATTGCCCGGATGTCCCCTTTTTCAATTCTACACCAACCACATACACTGTGGTAAGCAGGATGAGTATTTGCAACAACCCATGCGAAAGGATTGTGGAGAGATACATCGAATAATTCGTCCACGGGTTACCCGGTGCGTGGAAGTCGAGCGTGATGGGTTGTACGTTGGCGGCAATTTCAGCAGGCGATTGTCCGCGGGCAGCACGCATGCCCACGTTGAGCGAAGCCGACGATAGGGTAGTAATGGTGGTCAGGTCGCGCATGACGAGCGAACCGGAGATAAGATAACTGTTATTGGCATAAAACGCCAGTTCGGGGCGACGTCCAGCCATAGCATCTGCCTGCATATTGGCAGGTAGGATGGCGAATCCGAGAATATCGCCGCTTTGCATGGCGTTACGGCCTTCGGTGTAGCTTCCCAGATGCGATACGATCTGCATCTGTGGTGAAGCGTCCATTTGGCGGATGATGTTACGAGACAAGGCGCTGTTGTCCTGATCGACCACCGCAATGGGCAGTTGCATGGGCATGCCGTCGCGCATCATCGAGGCGAAGAAAGCATAGCATATCAACGGGAGCAACAGCGTCATCATCAAGTAGATGGGGTGCTGCAACATGCGATTGCATTCACGTCGAAAAGACCGTAAAACCGTAAGATTGCAAGACCGTAAGATCGTAAGGCCGCGAGATGACATTTCCGTTTATTTATTTTTGTCAAATTGATACAATACCGACATTCCGGGACGTAAGCCTTCGACTTTTCCAAGCGGTTTAGCCCGGACTTCAAAGGTTTTGGCATCGTATTCGCCGGTTACCTTGGTAGCTTTCCAGGTAGCATAGCTGCCCAACGCCTTGATGTAATTTACCTTGAGCATAATATCCTGACGACCGAGTGCTGGGACGGATACTTTCAATTCTTTACCGATGCCAATGCCTGACAGCAGGTCTTCGCGGATGTTGAAAGTGACCCAGATGTCATCCAGATCGGCAATGCTCATGATGGGTGACCCGGTACCGACTAATTCACCGGCTTTGGGATAGACTTCGGTCACTTCGCCATTCATTGGCGCAGTTAATGATGTTTCGCGCATATACGACTCTACTTCATCCACGGCTCCCTTGGCGCGATTAACCATAGCCAACGCGGCTTGTTTATCCTCAACCTGTGCGCCGTTCATGGCCATGTCGTATTGCGACTTTGCAGCCTTTGCTGTGGCCACAGCAGCTTTGTATTGCGCTTCGGCTTCGTCGCGCTGCTGGGCAGTAGCTACTTCCTTATTGTAAAGGTTCTGCACGCGGGTAAACGATTTTTGTGCAATTTCGACACCTACTTCGGCTTTTTGCCACATTTCGTAAGCTGATGCTATTTGTTCACTACGTGTGCCTACATGCGCTTTGCGATTCTGAGCCTCGGCAGCAGCAACAGCGGCCTGCGCCTGTTCGAGCTTGGCTGTCAGCTCAGGACTATCGAGTAGCACCAAGGTGTCGCCTTTCTTCACAGACATACCTTCGGATACATAGAAATGACTGATACGCCCGGGAACTTTACCCGATACGCGCACCTCGGTGGCTTCGGCTTCGCCCTGCAACACCAGCGGCCCGGGACGCAAGGCAATCCACCCGGCGATACAAAGGCCCACGATTAATACGATGAGGCCGATAAATCCAACTAAGAGATTATACTTTTTCATTGTTGATTTTAAATTAGTTACAAGTTAACAAGTTACAAGTAGACGAGTTACGTGTGACATGGCTTTGCCCTCATGTCACACGTAACTTGTCGCTCGTCACTATTTTAATGTTCCACTGACTTTACTTAAATATACCTGGCACAGTTTTACATCAATACGGGCATCCACAGCTTCGGAATAAGCCGAGAACCAAGCTGTTTGCGCTTCGAGGATGCCGGCCACCTGTACTACGCCTTCTTCAAAGCCAATGTTGGCATAACGGAGATTTTCTTCGGCTTGTTCGAGATTGTTTTGTGAACTTGCCTGCCGTTTGTTGGCCTCGTCGATGCGCAGGCGTGCCTGGGTGTATTGTAGTTCGATTTTTTCAGCGGCTTCTTCGCGTTTCAAATCGGCAATGTTGCGTTCGCTGCGGGCGGCATTCACGTTTTGGCGTTTTTCGCCCCAATGAAAGATAGGTACCTGCAAGGCCACAGCTAAGGTGAAGTTACCGGAAAAGTCGTGCGTAAAACCGTTGTACGGATTGGGATTCGAGATAAGGTAACCAGCCGTGACGCCAAGTGTGGGCAAGTAGCCTGCCTGTGCAATGCGTACTTTCGAGTCGGCAATGTTGGTGAGGAAATCGAGGCTTTGCAGTTCGGCGCGGTTCTTCCAGATATCGGAACTATCCGCATAAGCATCTGATTCAGTACCAAAAGTCTCCGCCAGTTGAATGTCGCTACCCAACGGCATGCCAATCATGCGGCACAAGGCCATTTTAGAGAGGCGTAAACCGTTGTTGGCCTTTGTCAGCGACATATCAACTTCGTTGAGGCGAACTTTCACTTTCAGGACATCGTTTTTGGTAGCCATACCTTCATCATTCATCGCTTGGAGATTAGCGTTAAGCTTGGTCATCAGGGCTTTGTACTCGTTGGCTATCTTCACTTTGTGGGTCAGCGAAACCACTTGCCAATAACTCTCCTCGGTGCTGTACAATATTTCGGATTGTTCGGCAGTGAGTTGCGTTTGCGCAATGGACTCGGCAAAGCCGGCTATTTTGTTGTACTCACGTATTTTACCACCCATATAGATTGGTTGGGTAAGACCAACCATCCCGAAAAAGTTATTTTTCATATCCACGGTAAACTCTTCTTTCGGCAGGTAAGCATAACCTTTCCATTCGATTTTTTCGGGATTGGTCTTCGGGTTAAAGGGTTGTCCGTTGGCATCGAGCGGGGTAGCCTGTCCGTTGATCATCGTCCATTGGTTGTTCACCTGGTCGGCTGTGAACCCGAAGCTGCCGTCGGCCATCACCGTACCCACCGGGGCAAACTTGTCCTCTGAAAGAAGCGAAATATCCTTATTGCTATAAATATACGCAGCGTTGGCATCAAGCTTGGGTAAATAGCCGGTACGCGCCGCTTTCTTTTTGGCTGTAGCCTGGTCAATTTGCTCTTGCGCAATGGCTATTGACTTGTTGTGCTCAAGCGCCATGCTGCGGCATTGTTCAAGCGTGAGGCGTGTTTGCGCAGAAAGGCTGCATACGCAGAAAAGACTTAGGAGACTGAAATATTTTTTCATTGTCGTGGGATAAAGCGTTGGAATGTTTGTAACGTTAAAACGGCCATAACGTTCCAAGTATTCAATTTTCGATATTCATTATTCAATTTAAGACCTAACAGATTAGGATGTTATGCTTTTATTAATTTTAAACAAGTATGGGTTACCATTGTTGCACTTTTTTCGTCTAATGTAATTTCTCCGAAGAAGCCTTTAAGGTAAAGACTGAAAATTTGCAGCGGAATAATAACTACGATGGTATAGATGTCTATAAACGAGCACGTTGTTGGAATTTCTTCGTTCTGTTGTCCCCGTTCTAGGATACGGTGGCAAAGATCCAATACTAGTTGTTTGGTAGTTTCGTCGATTTCAAAAGTAAAGTCATTGATCAACTGGATAAAAAATTTGGCATTATCGGTATTGTTGTTGATCACACCTACCAATCCAAGATGATAGCGCGTCACAAAATCGGTGAAAGTGGTGTAGTTGTCCAGTTCTTCCTGGAGATAATCGAAAAACATGGCCAAACTTTCGTTGAATAAGTCGCGTACAAGCTCTGTTTTGCTTTGGTAATGGCGGTAGAGATAACCATCAGCAACGCCTGCTTTTGCTGCTATGGCTGAGATAGATGCTCCCCCGTAACCTTTTTCGACGATCATCGAAACAGTCGCTTTTTTGATATTTTCCAACTTTGCCGGATCAGTGATACGTGCCATGAGTTTGAGATTCAAAAATTTCTAATTCAAAGATTCTATTTTGATAATAAATGAACATTCATTCATTATCAAAAACGATGCCAAACTAAACACTATTTAATCACAATTTCGAAATTAAGGCGTAAATAGCTAAAGAATAGATTTTTATCTTGGATTATTTCATCCCCTTCAAATCATGATTCATCATACGATACTGCACTATCTCCTGGTAGCGGGATTCGCCGTTGCTGTGGTTGCAATACGGATAGATGCTAATGCCGCCACGCGGGGTAAATATTCCCCACACTTCGATATATTTCGGTTCCATTAGGGCAACAAGGTCTTTCATGATGATGTTGATACAATCCTCATGGAACGCACCGTGGTTGCGGAAACTGAACAGGTACAGTTTCAGGCTTTTGCTTTCCACCATCCGTTTGCCGGGAATGTAATCAATGTATATTGTTGCAAAGTCGGGTTGCGATGTGATGGGGCAAAGGCTGGTGAACTCCGGGCAATTGAACCGTACCCAGTAATCGTTGTCGGGATGCGGGTTTTCGAAGGTTTCGAGGATCGTAGGATCATACCCAAACTTATAATCTGTTTTATTACCAAGAAGCATTTTTCAATGAAGAATTAAGAGTGAAAAATTAAGAATTAAAATTCAGTAAATCTCAGTGTAACCTCTGATTAACATTCAATTCATATTGTTCTAATCCGCGACGTCTCAGTATACACGAGGGACACTCACCGCAACCATCGCCGGGAATACCATTGTAACAGGTGACAGTTCGGGTTTTTACCAATTCAAAAATGCCCAACTCAATGGCTAATTGCCACACGGCAGCTTTATCAAGCCACATCAGCGGGGTGTGGATCACGAATTGTTCATCCATGGCCAGATTCAGGGTTACGTTAAGTGAACGGATGAAATTATCGCGGCAATCGGGATAACCGCTATAATCGGCTTGAGAAACGCCAGTGACCAAGTTGGCAATGTTCCGTTCGCGGGCTACCACAGCCGCCATGCTGATAAATAGCAGGTTGCGGCCGGGAACAAATGTGTTGGGCGGTGCTTCGCCAGCTTGTTCCTTGTCCATCGTCAAAGATGTATCGGTAAGCGAATTACTGCTTAGCCCGGCCATCAACGATGCATCGATAATGCGGAACGGTACACCTGCGGTTGCAACAATAGCTTGCGCGGTTTCAATCTCCGATTCATGACGCTGACCGTAACGAAAACAAACGGTTTCCACACGGGTGAAATGTTTTAATGTCCAAAAGAGGCAGGTAGTGGAATCCTGACCCCCGGAGAATAAGACTAATGCGGCGTTATTATCCATTTTCGTTTTTTTAGATTTCCATTTTCAATTGATGATTTTATCACATCAATTGAAAATAGGAAATTATTAAGATACTTCTCCTATTTTCAATACGTTATATGATATGCCTTCGTCAAACACATCGGTTTGTTCCGTGCGTTTGATGTAGCGAACCACTACTGTTGTCACAGGAAGGATAACCACTTCGTAAGCCGATTTCAGGAAGGTCTCCACTACAATCATGATAAGAATATCTTTCCAGGTGAAAATTCCTGCAAAAGCGATACTAAAAAACAGGATCGAGTCGGCCGATTCGCCAAAAAGCGTAGAGACAATCGCCCGTATGCCAAATCCTTTCCCTTGCGTGTGGATTTTCATACGGCTCATTACATAAGCATTGATGAATGAACCGAACAGGAAGGCTATCAGGCTGGCAAAGGCTACGCGCGGTGCCTGGCTAAATGCACGTATGTATGCTTCCTGCCCGTCCCAATAAGGTGCAGGCGCTATTTTTACGGACAGTTGCATGAATACAATGGCCATGAAGTTCATTGCAAAAGCGATCCAGATGATCAGCCGTGCCTTGCGGTAACCCCATACTTCAGCGATGGCATCATTGATAATATATGAAATGGGGAAGATAATTAAGCCGGCTGTAGCTGAAAGCCCGAAAATAGTAATCGCCTTGGTGGCCAACAGGTTTGATAAGATGAGGCATACACTGAAAAGGATGCCCAATAACATGAAAGAAAGGGAAACGGAACGGTTCATTACATTGTTTTTTATACGTGGTTATCAACAACACGTGTGGTTAAATCGGACACAAAGATAGTTATCTTTTACCTATGGTCATACATTATGCGATAAAATAAAAGTACGACTTAGCGATGAAACCTGCAAGGGAAGTAACCCTCCTTATTAATTTTGGATAGTTATCAATTAATCTCCGTTGCGACAAAGTCATTTCCAATAAAAAAGCCGGATGATCAAAATGATCATCCGGCTTTTTATAAACCTGTATACAAATTAGGGTTGATACGTAAATCTCAAGGCCCTGAAGTTGAAAGCGGTTGGGGTTCCAAAAACAAACCTGATCCTGTGCTCTCCTTCCGTTAATGTAAGGATATGGTTACTTTCGGTTTTCCACTGGTAACTGCCCCATCCGCCTGTGCTGGCGTATTGGGGGCTGGTA
>JAVBSH010000095.1:0-24261 GCA_031547085.1 Bacteroidales bacterium | reverse complement strand
CGAGCTCATAATCTATTTTTTTTTATTAGGTTTTCACGATATTCTTGGGTTAATACTTTGGGGGAGGCCCCATATTATTATGATACAAAGATAAGCATTGAGTGGGTATTGACCAAACTATCCCTTAAGTAAACGACATTTGTATAATATCTATAAGTTCCTTATTACTGAAATTAGCAGCTTCGGCTTTCACTATCAATGTCTCATCGCTGGTGTAAGTAGCTTTGGCTAGGCGCACAAGCGGAACCACAGGGGCACAAAAGTTCCTGAATTCTGTGGGGGTGATGATACCTTTACTTTCCCAGAAGGCATCGAGTAGACCGACAAGGGCTGTCCCCTGTCCGGGAAAGTCGTGCAAATCGAGTAACTGGAATCCGCTGAAACCGGGTGTTTTCAACGCCCTTTCTATTTCTTCCTTATAAAGGATGGCGGCTAATTTTCCGCTGGCTGCTGTATAGTCACCGGCTTCGGCCAACCGTCCTTTCTTTTCAAGATCATCCCTAATGGCCATAAAATTCAGGGGGATCAAATTACCTGTGTATTTGTTTATTTCTTTCAGGTTGGGAAATACGCTGTATTGACCTATTTCGTGGGTAATGACCGGAACCGGCATACTGTCGATGGCGGCACGGTAATCGTGCATAAAATCGACCGGTTGTGTATCAAAAATACCTTGTCCCCTGATCCAGCCTTTTTTCGTCCATTGGCTCACCCAAAAGTCATCGTGCGATTCGGGCCAGCTACCATGCCCCCGCTCAAATGTGAATGTGGTGGTCATATATAAATGACGTTTATCCCTGTTTTTGAAAGTCATCAGAAGACTGTCCAATACGGCAAAATCGCCTTGCAATTCGTTACCCAGGCTCCAAAAACAGAAGGATGGGTGGTTGCCGTACGACTTCATGATCTTATCGGCTTCGGTAAAAAGGAAGTCAACTGTTTTTTTATCCTGCCCCACAGTAAGCACCCAAAGCGGAAGTTCCACCTGAAGATACATTCCCATTTCGTCGGCAGCTTCGAAAGCGGCTTCGGGCGGACACCACGAATGGAAACGGATGTGGTTCAGACCGTATTCACGGGCAACACCAAACACCTTTTGCCAACCCTGCTTGTCCATCGGCGGATAACCTTTCAGCGGGAAAATACAACATTCCAGCGTTCCCCGCAGAAACATCCTGCGACCATTGATATGAAGCAACGATTGTTGGGTACTTAGTTTCCGCATGCCGAACGTTGCCTGTTTCTTGTCAACGGTATTCCCGCTTCTCAGTTCTGCTTCCGCTTCATACAGATGAGGATTGAACTCATCCCAGAGCCTGGGATTTTCAACCGGATGGTCGAATGACACCTCGTTGCCCGTCAATTCTATTTCTTGAACAGGCAGAGTTACTCCGTTCTTTTCCTTTACCCGGAAAATGATTTTTATCGGCTGCTCTCCGGCATTCCCTTCAATATCCAACTGTACATGGACTTTAGAGGCATCTACGTCGGGTGTCAGCGTCATGTTCTTGATATGTGTCTTTTCGACAGCTTGTAGCGCTATTTCGCCAATGATACCATTCCACATGGTTTGTGTCTCATTGGTGTAAGCATGCGCCAGATCTTTAACAGAGATATCGTATTGTTTTCGGTTGTCGATCCGGATGGAGATGGTGTGCCGTCCGGGCGTCAGGAACCGGGTGAGGTCGAACCGGTGCGGAGTTGTCAGGCTTTCGTTTGCTTCATCCGCTTTCTGGCCATCTACCCATACCTGCGAATTCCAAATAACCCTTTCCAGGCCCAGGAAGACCTGCTCGCCTTGCCAATCGGCAGGAATATCCACCTGACGCGAATACCACGCAACGCCAACATAATCGTATTTCCGTTTCAGATTCAGGAATATCTCCCTTTCCATGGAAGGCTTCAAACTACAAGGAATTCCATATCCGGCATCACAGAGTGTCCCCGGAAGGGTTATTTCACCAGTAAAAGTCTGGTCGAACCACCTTTCGGTGATACCTGTATCAAGGCTGTCCAACGCTACTTTCCACTTCCCGGACAGGTCTAATTTATTGCCGGATTGTGAGCATGAAACGCCCCATACGATGAACAGCAACCAGAAATAATTTTTGATTGAACTCATTGGTTTGGTTTATTTAGTATTCAACCTGAATTTTACCGCTTGCGCCCACAGCATAAACTTTCCGCCCCCCAGTGGGAACAGTAAATGTTTTTTTAGATGTCGCAAGTACCAGGTTGTCGTTATCATCATATACCTCGCAGGCAACAACATTACTCCAGTTCGATAAAGTTAATGTAGAACCGCTTTTTGATACACTTCCCTGTTCAATGATTGCATTCGATCGGTACAGGTCGACATTGTCATCCCGGATATATTGGATCTTATGATCCGGCACCGGGTACTCCTGTGCATATTCTTTTATTTCAACGATTTGCTCCTGGGTTATTTTCAATAACTCGTCACCATAGTCTTTTATAATTTCATCCACTGGCGACAGCATTCCCCATGCTTCAAAGAATCCGGTGAGATCAGCTTTGGCTACATCACAACAAATCTTAATAAAGTCAAGTTGGGCTTTCCCGTGATCAACCGGGTCGGATGTTGTACGGATTGTTTGATACACATCGGCATAAAAATCCGTATACTCTTTTGCTTTTGCAAAATATAATTCCAATTGCCAAAATGGAACCAATTTGTGAAAAACTTCACCATAAGTCCCATGGATAGCATGCGGGGAAATGATTCCGGAAAATGCAGCTTCGTAGCGATCCTCCGCTTGCAGGCGCGATGTATTGCCAAATATAGTTTGCACGTATTGTGACGAAACATTGTTGGAAACTTCGGTCATCCCGATCCATTTAAAACCAGGCCGCGTTTGGTTAATATGCCCCACTTCGTGTGCTGGCCCCCAAATAGCTGTCGTCCTTAACTTTTTCGCATTACACAACTCTGCCATTGTACTCTGGTGGTAAGCAGTGCGGTACGAGGTTGCATACATGTACGAATCATCATATACCACATGGAAGAATACCCTGTTTTTGTTCTCACACTGGTATTTGTACAGTCCCAGGTGCCGTTGTTCCAGCCAGGCAATCGAATCGTATACTTCAATCAACCTTGCGCCGTTTGGAGTGTATTGTTTCAGGTCAAGTCTTGGGAAAACGAGATGTGCATATTTTCCTACCACATCAAAATGATTTTCTTTGGCAAGGTTCAGCAATCTTGTCCAATCGGCGATTGTGTGCTTGGTAATATCGAAATATCCGTTTATTTCTCCCGAAGGGATATGTATTTTGACAGGTTGGGCTATGAGGTTGTCAGTGTGATACATGATGTAAGCCAGACCCGAACCGGTAATATTCAATTTGTTAATCCCCGGCATCAGGATATAGTCGGCTCCCCCGAATCCGTTTTTAAAATCGATTACCCGTAACGAAATATATTGTCCATACGTATCACCCACAAAAACAACAAATTCTTTATCGGCCTTGGCAATGATTCCAGTGGGATTGTCGAGCAGACTGTATGTGCTTGTTTTATTTTCGGCCGCTTTTGTTTCCGGATGTGGAAAAGCACGGAATGATTGTATCCTGAACTCTTTAGGATATTCATTCCTGAAAAGGGAAATCGCTATATTTTTCAGGAATTCATTGTCCATCTTATCGATCATTTCTTCTGTAACATTTGGTTGCAGTTCGGAATAGGCATCATCGGAAAAAATATTTTGTGCCGAGTTATCCGGATTTTTCTTGAAAAACTTCATTTCGGCGCAACTTACATAATCGCCCACACCATCGCCCGTTCCCGAGTATACTTTAATTTGTACGGCTTGCGGATTTTCCAAGCTTTCGGAAAATGTTAAGACAGAAGGAGAGCCAGAGCCTTTGAAATCATATCTTCTGATGGATTGAAACCCCGGAGATGCACTTGTCAAAACCAAGACCTCCAGTTCTTTAATCCTACCGTTACTGCCCGATGTGCGCGGATAGTAAACCAAGTAGTCCATTTTTTCCACATTCTCGAAATAGTATGTCAAGGTTACCGGAAATTTGGTGCCGGTTCCCCACCTTGAATGATACCAGGTATCCATTTTCCCGTCAAACGACAATTCAATTCCTTCTCCTGATTGTGCTTCAGATGCTTCACCCCTTTTTACAGGTATTTCAATATCATTTTCAAATCCCGAAACATCCCCGGGGGTATAGCCGGAGCTACGCGCTGCTTGCGTTACCTTGACAACACAGGTTACATCTCCGTCTTTTTGTTTGAATATGATGTCGGAAAAGCGTTCTTCTTTGCTAAGATTGCTTTCCAGTTCAAATTCGACCTTGTAAGTCTGACTTGCTTTTGTCTTCGATGCTATCGGACGCAGCCATATTTCGGAAACAAGTGTATCGAATTCAACATTTGCAACGACCTGTATTGATATCGTATTTTTAGCAGATGGGGCATTAAATGTTGTCCGGTCTGTTACAATGGTCGGCTTGATCCCTATTTGTCTGACCGATATTTTTCGCTGTAAATCGGCTGCAATAACAGTAATTTCTGTTGACCGCTCATCAAAATCCTCATTTGCTGTGGCATAAACATACAAGTTATTTCCACTTTCAGAGGTTTGCGTAGTGACTGTGCACCATGTCGATCCGGTTTCAGCCACAGTTGCAGTCCAGTCGGTAATATTGGTTTCAATAGCTATGACGGTGTTGGACTTTGTAGCAGGCAAAATCGCACTTGTCATTTCGATTTCCAATACAGGAATCAACGGTGATTCTTTATCTTTACATGCAGATAAAAATATAAGTAAAAGAAAAACAATCTTTTTCATGGTTTTGCGGATTGATATTATTTCATTTTCCTTTTGAACAGATGTGGTCTGTCGTTCAAAGTATTAAGTAACTTTACCGAAAACTTTAACCAAATTCATATATGCTGCAAACTTACATAAAAATATGAATTTATACACTATATCGGCTTTGGTATCAATATTGAGAATAAAGATGTGATATTTTTCCAGGCAAACAACGATTGTGGTGAATTTCAGGTCGAATTGAAATAGACGGGTTTGTAATTGAAAGTGAAAAGTTGTAAATTGAAAATGAATGTCAGGTTGTTTCCCAGAAAAATGCTAATTTCGCAAAAATAACCAACCATCAAAAACTTCCAAGAAATGAAACGACCTGTATTGATTGTTATCTTCTGTGCAGTCCTTTGTTCATGTAACAATCGGCCGCAGCAACCAATCGATTTGTCCGGCGAATGGGCTTTTGCCTTGGACCCCGACGATGTGGGAATCACCGAACAATGGTATAAACAGCCTCTGACCGACAGGATCAAACTACCGGGTTCGCTACAGGAACAAGGCTATGGCAATGATGTTGATGTAAATACCCGGTGGACGGGACAAATCGTAGACGATGCCTGGTTCAAGGCGCCTGAATATGAAAAATACCGGCAAAAGGGGAACATCAAAATTCCATTTTGGTTACAACCCGAAAAACATTACGTAGGCGTGGCTTGGTACCAGCGCGAAATTAAAGTCCCGGCATCGTGGAAAGGCAAACATGTGGAATTGGAACTGGAACGTACGCACTGGGAAACCACTGTTTTTGTGAATGGGAAAGAAATTGGTAAAAACGATGCATTGCAAACACCCCACCGTTACGCAATCGATGAAACCGGTAAGATACTAGTAGCCATCCGCGTGGATAACCGTGTACACATCCCGGTGGGCATCAATGCCCACAGCGTTTCGGACCATACGCAAAGTAACTGGAACGGGATTGTAGGAAATATAACCCTTACAGCCCGTCCAACTTTATATATCGACAATATACAGGTGTACCCTGACATCAAAACCCGAAAAGCCGAAGTGGTGGTAACGCTTGCCGGAACTACAACCGACAAAACTGCCAAAATAAGGGTAAATGGAAGAAGTTTTAACTGCACCAATCCCAAGGAATTGGAAACAGTAAATACAACATTCGATGCAGGCAGTCCTACCTTCCATTGTACGATCGATATGGGCAACGACATGCTCACCTGGTCGGAGTTTGAACCCAACCTGTACCGGCTGGATGTGGAATTAAGCACGAAGGATGGAACAGACTGCAAAGCCACGACTTTCGGGATGCGCGAATTTCGTTCGGAAGGCACACGGTTCCATATCAATGGTATACCGGTATTTATCCGCGGTACACTCGAATGCGCCATCTTCCCACTTACCGGCTACGCTTCGATGGATCCGGCATACTGGACAAAAATTTTCAAACGTTGTAAGGAATTCGGCCTGAACAATGTACGCTTCCATTCGTGGTGCCCGCCGCGTGTTGCTTTCGAAACGGCCGACCGCGAAGGCATGTACCTGCAAGTAGAATGTGGTGGATGGACCACTGTTGGCGATGGCGGCTATATCGATAACTGGTTTTATGCCGAAAGTGAACGTATCGTAAAGGAATTCGGTAACCATCCTTCGTTTTGCATGATGACGTACGGCAATGAACCCGGAGGAGCGCACCAAGTTGAATACCTGTCAAAGTTCGTTGACCATTGGAAAGCCAAAGACCCACGCAGGGTATACACATCGGCGGCCGGATGGCCATATATTCCCAATGCCGACTACTGGAATACGCCGGATCCACGTATTCAGGCGTGGGGTGCCGGGTTGAACAGCATCATCAATGCCGAACCACCTAAGAGTGATTACGATTTCCGAAAAATAATACAAGAAAAAAACATGCCTGTTGTGAGCCACGAGATTGGGCAATGGTGTGTTTACCCCGATCTTTCGGAAATATCCAACTACACGGGTGTATTGAAAGCCAAGAATTTCGAGATTTTTAAAGAGACCCTCGAAGAACATCACATGGGCGACCAGGCAGCCCGTTTCCTGTATGCATCGGGCCGTTTGCAGACGCTTTGCTACAAGGCGGATATCGAAGCGGCGTTGCGTACGCCGGGCTTTGGCGGCTTCCAGTTGCTTGACCTGCACGACTTCCCGGGACAAGGATCGGCGTTGGTGGGTGTGCTTAACCCGTTCTGGGACACCAAAGGCTACGTAGACGGCAAAGAATTCAGCATGTTCTGTAACCGGACGGTACCACTGGCCCGGATGCAAAAAATGATATGGACCAACGACGAGACGTTCAAAGCCTCGCTGGAAGTGGCGCATTTCGACAAACAACCGCTTACAGCTGCCACTATAGAATGGTCTATAGCCGACGCATCGGGAAAAGAGCTTGCTTCGGGAAAAACAACCAGGGATTTGCCGGTAGATAATTGCATCCCGGCTACGGATATCGAATTCGGTTTGTCGGCAGTGACAGTCCCGTCACAGTTAATATTAACAGCGAAAATACCTGGGGGCAATGCTGCCAACCGGTGGAATTTCTGGGTGTATCCGGCCGCTACAAAGGATATGCCGGACAAACCGTATGTCACCACTAACTACAACGAAGCTGTGGCGCATGCCCAAGCTGGTGGCAACGTATTGTATTGCCTGCCCACAGATGCCTTGAAAGCAGATAAAGGCGGAAACATCAGGGTCGGATTTTCAAGTATTTTCTGGAATACTGCCTGGACACGCAAACAGGCGCCACATACGCTTGGCGTACTTTGCGATGCAACCCACCCGGTTTTTGCAAGCTTCCCCAACGAAGGGCATAGCGATTACCAATGGTGGGATGTGGTTACAGGTAGCCAGGCCATGGTGATGGACGACTTTCCTGCCGGGTTCAGGCCGCTGGTGCATATCATCGATGACTGGTTTACCAACCGGAAGTTGGGCATCCTCTTCGAAACCAAAGCAGGCAAAGGGAAGATGATGGTGTGTAGCGCCGATATAGTCCGTAACCTGGATCAACGTCCCGCTGCCCGGCAATTCCGCCGGAGTATCGAACAATATATGGCATCGGATAAGTTCAATCCGGGTACGGAAGTGGATTTGGAGATGGTGAGGGCATTGTTGAAATGACGATTTGCGATAGGATAGGATTTTGGGCTAAAGCCCCAGATAGGACTCTTTTTGTTCCGTCAGCTAAAGCTGACGGCAATGATTTGTCCGATTATATCATTCAGGCGGGTAAAGTCGAGTAAAAGCTGATCACAATGATTAGAAATAATATTGCTTATCATTGCCGTTGGCTTTAGCCAACGGACAAAAAATGGCATTCATCTTTCGGCTTTAGCCCCAAATAATTCTCAAAAAGACAAAAATACCAAATAACAACCGGGCTTTAGCCCTAAATCAAATCACCGAGCCATGTCTTATGTAAAAATTTGGGTTCATCTCGTTTTCAGCACCAAAGACAGATTTCCGTTTCTTTCAAAAAGAATTCGCGAAGATGTCCGTCAACACATCATGCAAAATTGTGAGAAAAAGAAAATATTCCTACAGGCAATCGATGGATATTCAGAACATATGCATTGCCTCATATCCCTGAATAAAGATCAATGCATATCAAAAGTAGCCCAACTCGTTAAAGGAGAATCTTCTTTTTGGATGAATAAGAATAATCTTTGTTCTGGACAATTCGCATGGCAGGATGACTATTTTGCTGTTTCGGTAAGCGAATCGCAAGTAAAAAAAGTGATTGATTACATCAAAAAACAGGAAGTTCATCATCTGAAGAAAACATTTGTTGATGAAGTGGATGAGTTTATGAAAAAATATGGATTTCAACTAATAACAGATGAATAAAAAGGTTTAGGGCTAAAGCCAACGGCAATGAAAAACCATATTATCTTAAATCATTGCCAAATGAAAGAACAACCCAATTATGGGGACTTTAGCCCAAAATCCGACTTTAGATTCGCTATCATTGATTACTTTACCTGCTTATTTTTGTACATCACTTAGCTTAAAATAAAATTCCAAATATGAAGTCATTTTATCTCCTTGTTATCTGTTGCCTCGCTGCAACTCCCCTCTTTGCCCAACGCACGGACACCCTCCATATCATACCCCACAACAAGACATTAATGGTAACCGATCCTTCGCGCGGCGTCAACGAATCGCTCAAATGGGCGGTGTTTCCTTCGAAATCGACACCTTACCGTAAAATTACGGCGCACATCACGCTGCAATGTCCGGATGGAATGAAATGCGGTGCATGGGACTATATCGACGCAGTAATCCTGAGACGTACGGGCAGTGTACATGGCGAGGACAAGAAACAGGAACTGGTACGTATCCTCACCCCCTACGGCGGCTGGTTCGATAATAAATGGCGATTTACCTGGCGGCAGGATGTCACTGACTGGGGCGTAGCTTTGCGCGATTCGGTGGAGATTGAATACCAACACACCGGCTACGAGGCCAATACCGTGGGTTGGCTGGCAACCGTCGATTTCGAGGTTATTACCGGAACCCCTGTAATGGAACCGTTAGATTACCAACCGCTTTGGTCGAAGTCGTTTGCTTACGGCGATACTGCACGGCCATTTCCTACACTGCTCACGCCACAAACCGTAACCGTCCCTGGTGACGCCAAATATATGAACTACCGCATCAACCAGACCGGACACGGGATGGATCGCCCGGACAACTGTTCGGAGTTTTGCGACAAATGGCGCGAAGTGTATGTGGACGGCAAGATGATCGACCACCGGCAGATGCTGATTGTTTGCGGCAACAACCCCGTATACCCGCAGGCCGGCACTTGGGTATACAGCCGCGCCAACTGGTGTCCCGGCTCCCTGTCCATTCCCGATATTTATACATTACCCGTCACCAAGCACGAACATAGCTTTGACCTGAAGATGGAACCATATGTTTCGAAGAACCCGCAAGGCGGCTGGTTCATCACAGCCAATGTATTTTTCTACAAGTCGCCTTCTGCAAAGAACGATGTGGCGCTCGAACGCATCATTACGCCGTCGGCCGACGATGAGTATGGTCGCATGAATCCCGCATGCGCCAATCCACGTATCCTCATCAAAAATAATGGTGGGAAGCCGTTGGAGAAGCTGACCATCGAATATGGCTTCCGCAGAAGTAAAAAGCAAACCTATACATGGAAAGGTTACTTATCCCTGCTACAAACTACCGAAGTTGAACTGCCGGGGGCATTGGCATTTACCAAAGACAAAGAAACCTTTGAGGTGAAGTTACTCAATCCTAATGGCAAGAAAGATGAGTTCCCGGCCGATAACGTCGGTTGGTCGCAGGCGGTAAAACCTCCGGTATATGCCCGTGACATGGTACTGACAATGATGACCAACCGCGATTCCACACAAACCTCATGGACGATCTACGATGCGGCAGGTGTTAAAGTATACCAGCGCCGGAGCGATAGTCTGCGATCATCAACCTTGTATACCGACACGCTCCGCTTGCACGATGGTTGTTACATGCTGCTCATTGAGGATACCGACAACGACGGATTGAATTTCTGGGCAAACCCGCGCGGCGGCTATGGATACATTCGTCTGTTCGACATGGATAAGAAGTTAGTGAAGAATTTCGATCCCAACTTCGGTACATCCATGATCCATTACTTCGCAGTATCGGCCAATGCGCCAGCCATAACGCCCGAAACAGTATTCGAATTTTTCCCGGCAAGAACTAAAAACCGTACCATGGCCGATATTGTAGTCGACAGGCCACAAACCATCGAACTGCGTTTTGTAGATGAAAAGAATGTAGTACAGTGGGAACAGAAAATCAACAATTTTACCAGCAGGATGTTTCCGATAGATATGTCGTTCTTACCGCCTTCGTTCTATTGGGTGACATTGAAACTCGAAGATGGAAGAGAAGTGACCAGAAGCATCCGGAAAGTTGAAAATTAAAAATTCAACAATTCAACAATTTCTAAAAATCACATTTAAATCAAACAACCTCATGAGTAAAAGAAGAGATTTTATCAAAACAGGATTGATGGCCGGCATGGCAACACCATTTCTTACTGGCTGTTCTTCGGTCAACACCCCTGCATCACCTGAAACATCGCAGAATAAACGTTTCGAACGGAAAAACTGGTTCTGGGTCAATCCCAACCATAAAGACAATGAAAAAGACCTGGAAGTCTTTTACAAGAAGTGTCGTGAAGCCGGTATTCACGGTGTGTTCTTCGAGGCTGACAGCGAAAAACACTTTCGTTTGGCCAAAAGTCAAGGTTTGGAAGCTCATCGTTGGATATGGACTACCAACAGGGGAGAGAAATCCCTGCTCGACAGCCATCCCGATTGGTATGCCATCAATCGCAAAGGAGAATCCTGTGCCGACAAGCCACCTTATGTCGGTTATTATCGCTGGCTTTGTCCTTCGCGGGAAGAGGTGCAGCAATATATCATCAATGACATGTGCACCCAACTCGACAAGGATTATATAGATGGCATCCACCTAGACTATGTTCGCTTTTGCGACGTTGTCTTACCCGTAAATCTCTGGGAAAAATACCACATCGTGCAAACCCAGGAACTGCCTGAATATGATTACTGCTACTGTGATGTTTGCAAAACGAAATTCAAGGAATGGTCAGGCAATGACCTCGATGCAATTGAATATCCCGAGGCAAGCCTTTCGTGGAGGCAGTATCGTTACAATGCGATCACTAACCTCGTGAACCGGATAGTTAAGGAGGCCAACACCAGGAAAAAGCCTATTACTGCGGCCGTATTTCCTACTCCTGAAGTAGCCCGCCGCAATGTCCGCCAGGATTGGATCAACTGGAACCTCGACGGCGTTTGTCCTATGATCTACCATGGTTTTTATAAAGAAAAAGTAGCATGGATAGGCGATGCTGTGGCTGAAGGAATACGTGGCATCGATGGCAGGTTTCCCTTATATGCCGGTCTTTTCCTCCCCGACTTTGCCAACAATCAGGAAGTAGAGGACGGAATGCGTTACGCTTTGTCCAATGGTGCTTCCGGAATTTCGGTATTCGGAAAAATGACTGACGAGATACTGAAAATTATCCAAACAGTTGCCAAATAATTATTTACTTCAAACAGGATGATTTTATTCTTCATGTCCTTGTGTCTTTGTGGCTATAAATATTGCCACAAAGGCACGAAGACACCAAACATAAATGCACAACTTAACAACGCAATCTCATCGTAACGTAAAGCTTGGCCATGCGAGGACGAATAAGTCTTTATACTTTGCGTCTTAGCGCCTTTGCGTGATCTTATTTCGTGACAAATGTTCCGATTTTTAGGATTATCTTTGCGGCCTTAAATTTTTATCGAAACATTCAAATCATCATCCCTTGGATCATCCATCAAACAACTCTATAGTCATCAAAGGCGCTCGGGTCAACAACCTGAAAAACATTGATGTATCCATTCCACGCAATCAATTTATAGTCATCACCGGGTTAAGCGGTTCGGGAAAATCTTCGCTGGCTTACGACACTGTCTATGCCGAAGGCCAACGCCGATACGTCGAAAGCCTGTCGTCATACGCACGCCAATTCCTGGGACGTATCCACAAGCCCGAAGTTGATTTTATCCATGGAATTCCGCCGGCTATTGCCATCGAACAAAAGGTAAACACGCGGAATCCGCGTTCCACTGTCGGCACGTCGACCGAGATATACGATTACATTAAATTGTTATTTGCCCGCATTGGGATTACTTATTCACCCGTATCAGGAGAAATCGTCAAAAAAGATACGGTGACTGATGTGGTCAATTATATCCTTTCATTACCTGACGATGCCAATGCACTGGTATTGTCGCCACTCGGACAGCATCAAAAAGATAATTTTGCCGTCTGCCGCGAAGTATTGATTGCACAAGGCAACAGCCGGGTCGAGGTAAGCGGGGAGATCCGCCGGTTGGAAGAAATGCCGTCTAAAATAAATCCGAAGGATGAGATCAACCTGGTGGTCGACCGTCTCCGCATAGCACACGACGAAGAATCGTCTGCACGATACGCCGATTCGGTACAGACTGCATTCAACGAGAGCGACGGCCGCTGCATCATTCGCATAACAGGCGAGAAACCGATAACAAAAGAGTTTTCCAACCGTTTCGAACGCGATGGAATCCTGTTCGATGAGCCGAACGAACACATGTTCAGTTTCAACAGCCCGTACGGCGCTTGTCCAAAATGCGAAGGATACGGCAAGGTGATCGGTATTGACGAAGACCTGGTCATTCCGGACAAAAGCCGATCCATTTATCAGGATGCTGTGGCCTGTTGGAAAGGTGAAAGCATGAGTGCCTGGAAAGACAAGCTTATCTATATGGCTGACCGTATTGACTTCCCGATTCACAAGCCATATAATGAACTCAACCAAAAGCAATTGGATATCCTCTGGCATGGTACGCGCAGTTTCGGAGGCATCGACGGCTTCTTCAAATACCTGGACGAGAACAAATATAAGATACAATACCGCGTGATGACCGCACGGTACAGTGGCAAAACCACCTGTCCCGAATGTAAAGGCGGACGTTTACGCAAGGAGTCGAGTTATGTGAAAGTAAGTGGAAAAACCGTCAACGAATTGGTTTTATTGCCAATCAACGAATTACGCGATTGGTTCGTGTCGATAAAACTTGACGAATACCAGCAAAAGGTAGCACAGCGTATCCTCACGGAGATTGTCAACCGGTTGGAATATCTCACACAAGTAGGCTTAAGTTATCTCACACTCAACCGACTATCCTCAACATTGTCGGGCGGCGAGGCGCAACGGATCAACTTAGCCACTTCGCTGGGTAGCAGCCTGGTCGGATCGCTTTACATACTAGACGAACCGAGCATTGGATTGCACCCGCGCGATACAGATCAGTTGATTGATGTGCTGAAAAGGCTGCAAGCGCTGGGAAATACGGTATTGGTGGTGGAGCATGATGAGGAAGTGATGCGTGCAGCCGACCGGATCATCGATATTGGACCTTTGGCAGGACGTTTGGGTGGTGAAGTGGTGTTCGAAGGCAGTTGCGACGAACTGGTGAAGTCCACCAACAGCCTCACCGCCGATTACCTTACGGGGCGCGAGCAGATCGCCCTCCCGGCCAAACGCCGCAAGTGGAATAACTATATCGAACTGTCGGGTGCACGCGCCAACAACCTGAAAAATATTACCGCACGGTTTCCATTGAATGTACTTTGCGTAGTGACCGGTGTGAGCGGTTCGGGTAAATCGACACTGGTTCGCGACATTCTCTTTTCGACCCTTGAACGCAACCTCAACGGCGTGAGTGGCGAACGTGCCGGTGCTTTCGACAAACTTGCCGGCGATATGACGAAACTCAAGGCAGTAGAGTTCGTCGACCAGAATCCTATTGGACGTTCGTCACGTTCAAACCCGGTCACGTATAGCAAGGCGTATGATGAAATCCGCAAGCTTTTTTCCGAACATCAGCAAGCCAAATACAACGACCTGAAACCGGCTCATTTTTCGTTCAATGTGGAAGGCGGGCGTTGTGAAGAATGCCAGGGTGAAGGCGAAATCACCGTGGAAATGCAGTTCATGGCCGATGTAAAATTAGTTTGCGAGGCCTGCAACGGCAAGAAATTCAAAGAAGAAGTATTGGAAGTCACCTATCAAGGCAAAAACATATACGATGTATTGGAACTGACCGTGGACGAAGCCATCGAATTTTTCGGGCAAAACAAGAAATCATCATCCGAAAAGAAAATTGTTGAAAAACTAAAACCCTTATCGGATGTAGGTTTGGGATATGTGAAACTGGGACAATCGTCGAGTACCTTGAGCGGGGGCGAAAGCCAGCGCATCAAATTAGCTACATTCATCTCCAAGGAAAATAGTAGCCAGCCCACACTTTTTATCTTCGATGAACCCACTACTGGCCTACATTTCCATGATATCCGGAAATTACTCGACGCATTCAATATGCTGATTGAAAACGGACATAGCGTATTGGTCATAGAACACAATCCCGATGTGGTCAAATGCGCCGACTGGATCATCGATCTTGGCCCCGAAGGCGGTAAAGGTGGCGGAAATATCGTGTGTCAGGGAACCCCGGAAGATATCACCAAATGCAAAGGGTCGTATACAGGGAAATATTTGAAGGAAAAAGTAGCAACACATCTTCATTAGTCAATGGTATTGACACTGAATTGTTCGGCGTAGCGTCTTCGCTACGTCGCAGCTAAAAGCAAGGCTCCTGCCTTGCATATATGGAAAGCGGGAACTTTCCTTTTAGCACGACAGAGTCTGGAGACTCTGCCGAACACAGTTTTTCAATCAAATAGATGATACCCGACAACCATTTTCAAAATTTCCCGAACCGGAGTTTCACTCCTAACGAAAAGCCATTGAGGAAATTGCTGGACAGAATCTGATCACCGCCTTGATCATAGTAAAGTCGTACATTACCGCAATACCGGTAATATCCGCCAACAGCCACACGGACAAACCGCAGTACGTTCAGCTCCACTTCCACGCCTGGATTGAACACCCAGAACCGGCCTGAATCTTCGATCCGGTTGGTCGATTCCACATCGTCGTACAACTCGTAACTGACATTTCCGTATCCTAAATAAACAGGAACGGTAGCATGTATTAACGCATTGGAGTAGATGATCGGTGAAACGAATAATCCGCCATAGCCACCCAAAAGGCTGGCGTCATCGTTGGTATATTTGTCGGTTAAGGGACTGATGGTAAAAAACGGGTTCAGGTAAATTCCTGCAGCCAACCAATGGTTGTAAATAATCCCGCCTTGAAGATTTATTTCAATAGCTTCCCGGCTTGCCATCTCCGTATAACCAAACCCAAAACCGCCAAATGCGCCCATATTCCTTTGAGACCACTTGTTGATTCGTGTTGTGTCGGTAGCAACGACCGGCAGGCTAAACAAAATCAGAAAAAGTATAGAACAAAATCGCATATTGATGTCCTCAATATTTACGGCACAAATATACAACTTATTACACAAATGCCAACTTTTTTAATTGTTGACATTTACGTCGTCTAACTTTGTTCAATGAATCGTAAAAAGCAAAGAGAAGGCTATGGCCTTCTCTTTACCAATCCTTTAATCGGCAAGATAGTCGGATAATTTATCCACCACTACCTTGAGTTTCTTTTTGGCTTTATCCAACACTTCGTCGGCTTTATCACCTGCTTTGTCGGCTGCACTGGTAATTTTTTCGCCCACCTTGCCAACTACTTCCTCAGCCTGGTCGGTCAAGTCCTCGTATTTCGACTTAGCCGTTTTGGCTGCATGCGAAGCCTTAACTTTCATTGCTTCCACCAAATCAGGATCATCCTCACATTCAATCAGGTAATCCCTGAAAATACCAACAGCCATGCGTGCCTGGTCTTTGTTCAGCCCAGCTTCATTCTCTAACCTTGTCACTATACTCCTCATTGTGTATGATTTTAATGAATGATAAACCTGATAGGTTTCAGATTTCACAAACCTATCAAGTCTTACGATTATATCAACAATTTACTTGGTATAATGTTGCATGCGGCAAAACAAATTATCCCAGTTTCCCGACCATCTTCGACGGATCGACCCATTGGTCAAATTCTTCAGCGGTCAGGTAACCCAGCTCAACAGCTTTTTCTTTCAATGTTTTACCTTCTTTATGCGCTTTTTGTGCAATCTCGGCAGCCTTGTAATAACCTATTTTCGGGTTCAAAGCGGTCACGAGCATCAACGAATTATCAAGGTGTTTCTTGATGTTTGCTTCGATAGGTTCGAGACCTATAGCACATTTGTCATTGAAACTCACACAACCTTCGCCGATCAGGCGGGCGCTGTGCAGGAAATTATAGATCATCATAGGTTTGAACACATTCAGTTCGAAATGTCCGGTAGCACCGCCAATGTTGATGGCCACATCATTGCCCATCACCTGTGCAGCGATCATCGTCAGGGCTTCGCATTGTGTCGGATTCACTTTTCCCGGCATGATGCTCGAACCCGGTTCATTGTCTGGAATATGCAATTCGCCAATGCCTGAACGAGGCCCTGAACTCAGCATGCGGACATCGTTGGCAATCTTCATCAGGCTCACAGCCACTGTCTTCAACGCACCATGCGCTTCAACAATAGCATCGTGTGCAGCCAACGATTCGAACTTATTGGGCGCCGTAACAAACGGTAATCCTGTCAGTTTGGCAATTTGTTTGGCCACGTTTTCAGCATAATTGTCGGGAGTATTGATTCCCGTACCGACAGCCGTACCACCCAAAGCCAGTTCCGAAAGGTGAGCCAGCGTATTTTTGATCGCCTTCAATCCATGATCCAACTGAGCTACATAACCGCTGAGTTCCTGTCCCACGGTAATAGGCGTGGCATCCATGAAGTGCGTACGACCGATCTTCACCACTTTCATGTATTGTTTACTCTTAGCATCCAAAGTGGCGCGGAGTTTTTCGATACCCGGAATAGTCGTTTCCAACAACATCTTGTATGCAGCAATATGCATAGCTGTGGGGAAAGTGTCGTTGGACGACTGCGATTTGTTCACATCGTCATTCGGAGCCATGAATTTTTCCTTATCGGTAAGTTTTCCACCATTGAGTACATGGCCACGGTAAGCGACCACTTCATTCACATTCATGTTACTCTGCGTACCGCTACCCGTTTGCCATACTACCAACGGGAAATAATCGTCAAGCTTGCCTTCGAGTATCTCATCGCATACCTTACCGATCAAGTCGCATTTTTCTTTGGGTAATACGCCGGCTTCGTAATTGGTGATGGCTGCTGCTTTTTTCAAATATCCGAAAGCCTTGATAATTTCTTTCGGCATGCGGTTGATATCGCGGGCAATCTTGAAATTATCAACACTACGTTGTGTCTGAGCACCATAATATGCATCAATGGGCACTTGTACCTCGCCCATGGTGTCTTTTTCTATCCGAAATTCCATGTTTTAAATATTAATTAAGATGATTGATAACAAATTTAAGAAGCAAAGGTAGACAATTTTATTATTTTTGTCATGTCAAATCTTTACCGTAAAAGGAAGATTTCAACCAAACATCAATAAATATCCATAATATGAGGACATTAATGATTCTATGTTGTTGTTTGCTTTGTATACCTGCAACAGCACAGAAAAAGAAAGAAATACGTGTAGCCAGTTATAACCTTCGCTACAACAATTCGGGCGATGGAATTAATGCCTGGCCCAACCGGAAAGAAAATGTCAAGGCTTTGGTCATGTACCACGATTTCGATATTTTCGGAACCCAGGAAGGTTTGGTCGGCCAGTTGAAAGACCTGTGTGAGATGCCTGGTTATGCTTATTTCGGTGGCGGCCGCGACGACGGCAAAGATAGTGGCGAACATTCCGCCATATTTTACAAAACCAGCCGTTTCAAGATCCTTGAATCGGGTAATTTCTGGTTGAGCGAAACGCCCGACAAGCCCGGACTGGGTTGGGATGCTACCTGCTGCAATAGGATATGCTCGTGGGCGAAATTCAAAGATGCCGACACAAAGAAAGTATTCTATTTCTTCAATGTACATTTTGATCATCAGGGTGTTATTGCACGTAAAGAATCGGGTAAACTGATGGTCAGAAAGATCAAGGAAATAGCCAAAGACGCCCCGGCAATCTGTACAGGTGATTTCAATTCGACACCCGAAACCGAACAGATACAGGAAATGCAGACGATCCTGAGCGACTCGTATAAGGTGACACAGATGCCGCCTTACGGTCCTGTAGGCACATTCAATGCCTTCAAATTCGACGCCCCGATGAAGGACCGCATTGACTATATATTTGTCAGCAACCAGTTTTCCGTATTAAAATATGCTGTACTGACCGATGCTAAAGACCAACGTTACCCGTCGGATCATCAGCCTGTTGTTGTCGATTTGAAGTTCAAATAAAAAGCGTCCGAGACCTGCTGGGTCTTTAAGACGCGGTAGGTCTTATTGAAACCAAAACCTACCGGGTCTTCGAGACCCAGCAGGTTTGAGCCAAACGTTCTCAAATAACAATGTTCAAATCCGAAAAATCATCCGGCAAAACCGACGAAGAGCTATTGTCGCTCTATCGTGCAATCGGTCGTGCGGAAGATTTCGGAATGTTATATCATCGTTACATCCCGCTTGTATACGGCCTTTGCCTCAAATACCTGCAACATGCCGAAAAAGCCCAAGATGCAGTGATGCAGTTATACGAAGACCTTGTACACAAAGTGAATCAATACGATATTAAAGTGTTCAGGACATGGCTGTACAGTGTAACCAAAAACCATTGTTTGCAGGTGTTGCGTAAGGAAAAACACGAAATTCGTATTGATTTTGACACCCAAATTATGGAATCGGACATGATTTTTCATCTATTTGATGAAGGACGTGATGAAGAACAGTTCGAAGCGCTCCGAAAATGTATGGAGAAACTGCCCGAACCGCAGCGCATCAGTATTTCGAAGTTTTTCATGGAAGAGATGTCGTATGCCGATATTGTGGATGCCACCGGTTACCAGTTGAAAAGCGTCAAAAGTTACATCCAGAACGGCAAGCGCAATCTGAAAATTTGTATTGAAAGCCAAATCATTCAATGAACCTGTTGTCATATATACAAGGCCGCCGCAAAGGTAAGGAAGCACACCGCATTGAGAAGAATGCGATGCAGGATCCTTTCCTGGCCGATGCATTGGAGGGTTTCGATACCGTTCCCGGCGACCATGCCAAAGTAATCGGGCAACTACAACAGCTAGTGAAAGACCAGTCGCAACCCAAAAAACGGAATATCCTGCTCTGGACAAGCATCGCTGCAAATATTGCCTTGCTGGTCGGCATCGGATGGTATCTCATGGTGCAGGAAACACCGCAAATACAGCAAGCGTTATCAGAAAGCGCTCCGGTACAGGATAAACCCGATAGTCTCAAAAAGCTGGAAACCATAGCTATGGCAGAACTGGAAAAACAAGATTCGCGGGACACCGAACAATCAGAAAAGAAAATCCAACGCGAACCAGCGCCTCCGCCTGTTATACCGGAAATAGCTACCGCCGAAGATGCTGTATCCGAGACGTATACTGAGACTGTATTTGCTGACATAGTCCCTCGGGCAACAGCGATAGCCCCGGCAAAATTAGAGATGCGACAAATTGATTCTGTGATAGGGATTACACCAAAAGAATTACAAATACCGACAGAGTCATTGCAAGATCAAATTGCCGGAAGAGTAATGATCCGTGGAATCAGCGCCAAACAAAGTTCGCGCCGGATACACGGCAAAGTAGTCGACGAAATAGGCGAACCCTTGCCGGGTGTAAATATCGCCACAAAGGACAGGAAAGTAGGCACTACTACAGACCAGTCAGGCGAGTTTTCGTTGGATGTCGACACCAATGCTACACTCACTGCCAATTTTATCGGATACGAAACCCAAAATATTAAAGCCGATACCACGCAAATGCTGATCGCCATGCATGAAAGTACGCAGCAGTTGGAAGAAGTGGTGGTCGTTGCATTCGGCAGACAAAAGAAAGCCAACACGATTAGTTCCATAAGCGCCATTGAGTCCAAGGAATTGGATCCCAATTCAAGAAAAGCAGTTCCCGAACCGACCATTGGCAAACGTGCATACAAGAGATACCTGGAGAAAAACCTTATCCGTCCGGTCGACGAAGATTGTGCCGGTGTGAAAGGTATGGTAGTCATCCGGTTCAATGTCGATGCCCAGGGACGCCCGTATAACCTGCAAGTCACCCAGAAGCTTTGCGATACCGCCGACCGCGAGGCCATGCGGCTTATCTCCGAAGGTTGCAACTGGACACAGGGCAGCACAGAAGCGACTGTTACCGTAGAATTTTAGCGTGGATTCATACTCCTTTCCAGAAGCAACGTTCGGCATAGCGTCCCGCTATGTCGAAGATAAAAGCAAGGCTCCTGCCTTGCAGTAAAAAACAGGAGCTTTCTTTTTAGCGCGGCGGAGTCTCCAGACTCCGCCGAACGTAGCATCCTTACCTACATAATCGATGTTTGATATTGATTTTATGCGCTTTGCGCCAATTATCAATTATCAATTATCAATTATCAATTGTCAATTACTTTACCCGTTTGGGATTGTTATTGATAAATTCCTTCCAACTTTTGGCCGAACTTCCGGAAACAGACGGTGAAGAAGAATGGTCTTTTTGGTAGAAATGACACACGGCAGCAGCCAACCCGTCGGTAGCATCCAGGTTTGCCGGCATTTCGGGGATAGCAAACATTTTTTGAAGAAGTGCAGCCACTTGTTCCTTTGAGGCGTTACCCTGTCCGGTAATGGCTAACTTGATTTTACGCGGCGCATATTCGTATATCGCCAACGAACGTGATAGTGCGGCCGCTATGGCTGTCCCCTGGGCACGTCCCAGTTTCAGCATCGACTGCACATTCTTTCCATAAAACGGCGCCTCAATGGCTAATTCCGTCGGATGAAAATGATCAATCAATCCGGTAATACGGTCGAATATAACTTTCAGTTTCTTGTAATGGTCGTCGTATTTCTGTAATTCCAATACTCCCAATGCCAATAGTTCGACCTTGCTGGTATTTTTCTCCCTGATCAGCCCGTAACCCATAATGGTGGTCCCGGGGTCGATGCCCAATATGATGCGTTCTTTCTCCAAACGGATATTATTGTTTGGTACAATTGGCGACAATGTTTACTTTCTCCCGGCCATTGTCGTAAGTGAAATTCAGTACCATGGTTTTGTATTTCTTGATGGTTCCGGAGCCTTCGAAGATATCACCATTCACTGTTTGACGGGGAATGGTCAAGCTCGTTTCGCTTTCAATCACAGCAATTACGGTAAGCCCTGAACATGCAATGTTACCGAGTTTCAAGCCACTTTCACCTTCGGATGAAACTTGCATCTGGCAACTTTGGGGTGTTCCGCCGCTTGCACTTTCTTCTTCATACTTCCACGTTCCTTTCATTTGTTGTTGCGCCACGGCAGGGTCAAATGACTCGGTGGTACAAGAAACAGCCGCCATCGACATCAATATAAAAAATGCCGCTATGAAGGTCTTAAAACCATAGCCAATCCCTTTCCGCATTATTTCCGGGCAATATGATGAATCCTTGAAAAAAGTATAACGCTTCATACAAATACGATTAGAACTTTAAAAGCTATTCCAAATTCGTGCCAAATTCCGGAATTCTGATCGACAATGTGGAAACAGGAACCAGATTGACATATTTATAATAAAAACTGATGATATCACCATATTTATGTCCGCGACGTCCCATCTCCATCGCACCTTCCTGGCACAGTCCCACACCATGGCCATAACCCCGGCCGCTAAATATTACATTGCCATCCTCGACTGATATGGAGAAAAATGTCGATCGAAGTTGCCAGTCGGTACGAATCTGCTTGACAGGCAGTGTAAAATTATTGACCGTATAGTCCGGCACACGATGTACCTGCTGGAAACTGAAATCCGTAACCACCTTGGAGTTGGGTTTAAATCCATTTTTCACAAGGTATTTGAGCCAATCGTCGAGCGGAATAGTCTTCTGCCACTTGGCATTGAGGAGCGATACACAATAAGGATCGGTTACCGGCACCAAATATGGCAAATTGTTTTGCCATGCATTCCGTGCCGATTCTGTTTCACCACCGCAATTGGAGTGATACGCTGCCAATATAGGCATGGAGTTTTCACGGTCGGTAAGGATGAACCCCCTGGTATCCCACACTGCAGTATTGATTACGTCCCGGTAACGGCATTGCCCCTTATATGCCTGGCAATGCGTTTCGTCACACATGTGAACCCCTTCATTTTCGTGCCTGTTGATATGCCCATACAAATATGTACGGCAAATAATAGCCTTTGCCTTGTAGAATTCAGGAGGTCTCCCCTGCCCTACCTCCGCTTCCACCACGCCTGCAATGTACCGCTCTTCGTCGATGCTATTTACCAGCCGGATGCGGTCGACATCAGCACAAAGCCAAACAGCTTCCTCGTAATTGCGTGCTTCCGCCTGAGGCGACACCGGCCGCAAACGAACCACCACTGTAGTATCGGCGCCTCGCAGGGATAACTTTTCAAACGAACCGATCATTCCCCCGGTATTACTCATCCATAACTTACCATCGCGTAAAGTCACATAAACAGCCTGCCCCTTGACAATCGTAAACCGGTCGCGACCATCCATCACAGCAATCAACGGCCCATTGTAGGCACTAACAACCACACTACGCACCTGCGTATTGTTGTACAAACTCACCCATACCGGCCGGCTGTAGACACTGATACATAATAAAAACAGTGCAAATGCTGTAACAATTTGCTTTCGTAAATGAATGCTACTGAATATGAAATGATTCAACGGTTCAAGAAACTTTTTGAAAGGGCAAAATTATAACGATTTTTCACAATTTCAATCAATTTATCCATGCAGCGATGTTAGGGCATGTGTCCATACTTTCCACAGCACAAATTCGTGCTTTGCTTCTTCGCGCCTTTGCGAGAGGATCATCACACGAAGACGCAACGAATGGTATACTTTTCACGTAAAGTATACCATTCTTTACTAAAAACAAAAACGGCACGAAAATCATATAACTTTTCGTGCCGTTTGCATCTTCTTCACTCATTGTTCCCTTTCTTGGGTTTTCTTTTGGGTGGTTTGTATTCCGACTTTTTCTTCAATCCAACGCTTTGCGCTTCATTGGAACTTTCGCCGAACTGCGCCAGTACTTGTTTTTTCGCCCTGATGATAAGCTCGTGGAATGCATGTTCGCCTGCCACGCTATTATCGCGTGCAGCCTTGGAAGCTTTCTCTTTTTGTGTCTCAACCTCATATAGATTTTCGAGATTTTGTGACGATGCCTCCAGTGCGCTAATCGATATATCCGCACTGGACGGGTTGTATTCCTCCATATCTTTCAATGCCTGGAGAACTTTCCTGTCGGACTTCACTGCCGACGGACGCCTACGTTTGGTATCTGCTTGCATGGTAATAGGATTAAGTTATTATTATGGATGTTTATAAAATTGGCGCAACAGGTAAACTCTTTATAAGATATAAAAAAATGAATTGAATGCATGCAAAGATGCTTAATACCTACAAATTTCATGCCGTAACCAGTAGTTAGAATAATCTTTTTGCAATTGCGACATTTGTTCAAGCTTTGACAATATGATGGCTGACGAGCAAAAGAAATGACCTTGTCAGTGCATTAAGATATCCTATCAGCGTATTGAAATACATCATAAGATAATTATACCGCACGCTGTCAAGTTTTGTGCATTTTGATAAAAAGTAGGCACCTTTGCAGGAGTCTAACCCAATAAAGCATGCCTACCGATTTGAACCTCTCGCAAGAAGAAATTCAGCAGCTAAAGTACGAAAGATATGAGTA
>JAVBSH010000188.1:0-27913 GCA_031547085.1 Bacteroidales bacterium | reverse complement strand
ATACAGGATTGTCAAAGATGAGTGCCGTTTACGTAAGAATGGATTTGTGGACAGAATCTTTGCCACTTGTGCAGCCTTGCATAATTTCAGGATCAAACGCAGGCCGTTCCAGTACGAAAACAAATTAACATAATGTCTAATAATAACAAAGAGTTGAGTTTTTTGATACTTTCTTTTGATGCTCGGAAAGACACACTATATCATTATGATACGGAAAAGAATCAGTTGATACCTCAATTTACTATTGACTTCAAGAACAAAGCTGTTAATCTTCATGCATATACAGAACTACCTAATTACTATTTTGGTGATTTCACAGAACCTCAAAAAATAGACGCGTATCATACAGCAACAATTAACCATAAATTTTATGTGATAGAAAAAACAACTTTAAAAGGCGCTTATTTTAAATTGGAAAATGATTTTTTAGGAGGTATTGAGATCGAATGGCCGATTTACACTTTTTCGAACGGATATTATACCGCAAACTACGAACCTGCCAACCTGTTGGAAAAGCTGGAAAATACGTTGTTAAACAGAAATATATCTGCCGAAATGCGGGAAAAACTCACCGATCTGAAAAATTCCATTAAAGAAACCGATAATAATTACATTCTTTATGCAAAACTGAAGTAATAGAGATATTAAACTGTTAACCCGGGAAAAAGCCGAAGCGCCGGTATATACATAAAAGCAATATGGTGTCCTTTTATCCTTATCACTAGAAAAAATGTTGATCATGAAAATATTTCCAGTATTCTTTTTTCTATTAATAGCAGTGGTTGGTTGCAACCAACCAACAGGTAATTTATTGTACCGGGATTTAAGTGAATGCAACCAAGTAGCCGAAATCAAACAGGTTGGTAACCATAAGGTAGTAGTTTGTAACCCGGATTTATTAAAGGATATGATTGTGCTGCCGTTAAGCTATTTTACGGGTTGTCGCTTTTACGGGTTGCTTAACAGCTTCGATGATTTTACTCCATTGCTTGTTCATTGAAAATATCCTTAAGCGGAGCATATTTTCCACCCCTTGTTTTGTCCACCGCTGCCCGGAGAGTTCCATACGTTTTTGTATCACTGTGCGGTGAGCCGATTCGATAGCTCCCGAACCAATAATACCGCAACCGATAGTCCTATATCGGTTATAATCCATCCGCCCTTTATTATTCCGGTAATAGTTGATCAATTTTGTCTTTTCGTCGCTGCTGGTTGTAACAAGTTCAATGTTTTCAAGTACTTCATCCAGTCTTGATGCAAGTATTAACTCCTTTTGTTTTTTGCACCATGCCCCTTTCTGTTGTTTATCCGAAAAAGCCGCATCGGCAAATTGATGCAGGTGTTCACAGGCATGATAATAATCCAACACAGCCACGGCAAAGGGGTAATGGCCAGTTATCCATTCTTTTATCCAAGTAGCACCATCGGTAATGAATACCAACCGACATTTCAACTCCCCATATCCGGGTAACGCCTGTTGTAGCTTTTGACCAAAAGCATCGCTGTCTCCAAAAAAGCTACATATTGCGAATGGGGTAGATAGGACGAAGTGCTGTTGGGATTTAAACAGTCGCTGCCTTTAAACAAACGGGCCAATTTGACTTCTTTCCAGCCATCCTCCCGTGTACATACCATCGAACCATCCAGTCCTGCATAAAGCACGCCAGTCTTTTCTATGGGAGGAAGAATACGTTCCACCTTCGCTTCCTCACCCACGAGTGATCCGGGTACGCTGTTGGTAACCCGGTAAACCTGGGCAGGACTTACCCCTATGGATAGGAAGCGTCCCAATATTCCACCGCACTTGTGGTAGCATCCCATGTGGCTGGCATAGACCATCAAATCCTGCATCCGGGGGCTGATGTCAAAGCCCTGATGACTTCCACGCATGTAAGAATGACTTTTGACGATGGAAATTTCTCCAAATCGGGTTAGTGTTTTTTTTACGCCTATTCTCCGTAATAGACTTTTCATTCAGGGCGCTTTCCAAATATTGACGGCCTAAATCATTCAATATACGCTCCAGGCCAACTTCATAATCATAAAAATTGCCCTTTATCTTTCAGCGACTCTAACTCTTCATAACGAGTGGCACACAAGGCCAAATATCCTTCTTTTGTCATAGCTGGGGTAATTGGTTGGGGCAAAGCTAGCTATATGCCGAGACAATTTGAAATGCACCCATTTCTATACAGACATTTGTAATGCACCCAACTTTCGCATACCTTTGCGACAACATAAAATACAGTATTAAATAAAACCAATGCAAAAGAAATTGTTGTTAGGCGACGAGGTTATTGCCCAGGCAGCCATTGATGCCGGGCTATCCGGTATTTATGCATACCCTGGCACTCCGTCGACTGAAATCATGGAATATATACAATCCTCAGCCGAAGCGCGGGAAAAAGGAATCCACAGCGTGTGGTCGGCCAATGAAAAAACTGCGATGGAAGCGGCCATCGGTATGTCATATTGCGGTAAACGTACCATGGTATGTATGAAACACGTGGGAATGAATGTTGCTGCCGATGCTTTCATCAATTCCGCCATTACCGGGGCCAACGGCGGCCTGGTTGTTGTTGCTGCGGACGATCCGTCGATGCATTCGTCGCAAAACGAACAGGATTCACGTTTCTATGGCCGGTTTGCACTGTTGCCCATGCTCGAACCGTCGAGCCAGCAGGAAGCATACGATATGGTTTTTTATGGGTTCGAATTGTCCGAAAAGATGGGTGTGCCTGTCCTGATGCGTATCACCACACGGATGGCGCATTCGCGGACAGGTGTTTCGCTTCGTGCTAAAAAGGAACAAAATACATTGCACTTACCCGCTGATCCGCGCCAATTTGTGTTGTTACCAGCCATTGCCCGCCAGCGTTACAAAAAATTGTTGGGACAACAGGCTGAATTCGAACAGGAAGCCGTTGCATCTACATACAACCGATTCATCGACGGACAGGATAACTCGTTGGGTGTAATTGCCTGCGGTATTGCTTACAATTATCTCATAGAAAATTACGAAGGAGGAGGTTGTCCGTACCCGGTCGCCAAGATAGCACAATATCCTGTTCCTGTGGAGTTTGTCAAACAATTGACAAGTAAATGTAAAAAAATATTAGTGTTGGAGGACGGTTACCCATTGGTGGAAGACCAACTCAAAGGGTTGATCCCGAACACGACATTCGAAGTAAAGGGACGTTTGGATGGCACCGTTCCCCGCGATGGAGAACTTGATCCGAACATTGTAGCCCGTGCGCTCGGACTTCCGGAACAAAAACTTGCTCCGATGCCTGACATTGTGGTTAATCGCCCGCCAGCCTTATGTAAAGGGTGCGGGCATATCGACATGTACTATGCCTTGAATGATGCTTTGCAAGGCGAAACACCGGGACGTGTATTTTCCGACATCGGCTGTTACACGCTGGGCGCATTACCACCACACCTTGCCATTAATTCATGTGTGGATATGGGGGCATCCATCACCATGGCTAAAGGCGCTGCCGATGCAGGCTTGTTTCCCGTGGTAGCCGTCATTGGAGATTCGACTTTCACCCATTCGGGAATGACCGGTTTGCTCGATGTGATCATCGAAGATGCCCCGGTAACCATCATCATCTCAGACAACCTGACTACCGGGATGACCGGTGGACAACAGTCGTCGGCTTACGGATTGATTGAAAAGATCGTTCTTGGCCTTGGTTTACCCGAAGATCGGCTCAAGGTGGTTACGCCTTTGAAGAAATATCATGCTGAAAACGTACAAGTACTTAAGGAAGCATTGCAACGGAAAGGTACATCGGTGGTCGTGTTTCGCAGGGAGTGTGTTCAAACGGCAGTAAGAAAGAAAAAGAGCTCCACCCCTTAACCCCCTCCCCCATGTGGGGAGGGAGAACGTGCTACTCAAGGGTAGTAAAGGTTAAGCATATCATAGTTTTTATCTAAACAATATTTTAATTTTTTTCTATTTTTATCATATTATGACATTCTCCACTTCAGATATACAGAACCACCCCTTCCCCCATTTGGGGGGAGGCCGGGAGGGGGCTTCTAAAACCGACATTATATTAGCCGGCGTGGGCGGACAAGGTATCCTATCCATCGCCACAGTCATCGGGTTGGCTGCCGTCAACAACAATCTGAACATCAAACAAGCCGAAGTTCACGGGATGAGCCAACGCGGCGGGGCGGTGTATTCCAATCTGCGCCTGTCCGACCAACCGATCGCTTCCGACCTGATTCCTCTGGGGAAGGCGGATATCGTACTTTCGGTGGAGCCGATGGAAGCGCTCCGTTACATACCATACCTAGCAACTGATGGGTGGATAGTGACGAATACGCATCCGTTTGTCAATATTGGCAATTATCCTGACCAACAGGCCCTGATCGATCAATTACATTCGTTGAACAACCGGGTATTGGTAGAGGCAGACATCCTGGCTACTGCATGTGGTAATGCAAAGGCATCCAACATGGTAATGCTTGGCGCGGCCGTTCCATTTCTCAATATGGACATCAAGGAAATAGAAAAAGCCATTGCCGGGATATTCGAACGGAAAGGAGAAGAGATTGTTGCCATGAATATCCGCGCATTACATGCGGGTTATGAGGTAGCAATGAGAGAGGTAAAAGGTAAGAGGTAAAAAGTCACAAGTCTAAAGTTTGATGTTTCAAGTTGAAGTGTTGAAATTCAGTCATTCAATTATTCAGTGATTCAATCATCAACCATAGATTATCAAATGCCGGACAAGCGGATGGTGGAGTTCCTGCACCGGCATCATGTAATGACTCTGGCTACGGTACACGACAATCGCCCGTGGTGTAGCCAATGTTTTTATGTGTTTGTCGACCATTTGTGCGGGTTGGTTTTTACATCCGACGCTACTACGCGCCATATCACCGAAGCATTGCAACAGCCTTATGTTGCAGGAAGTATTTTGCTCGAAACCAAGATGGTTGGTAAATTGCAGGGGATACAATTAGAAGGCCGGTTGATAGAGGCGGAAGGCGAATTATTGAAAGAAATCAAAACAGCTTACATCAAACGGTTTCCATTCGCCGTCCTGATGGAGACAAAATTGTGGTTCCTCGAACTAGCCAGTTTGAAAATGACGGATAACCAGTTAGGTTTTGGAAAAAAATTATATTGGAACAGATAAATCCCAGCCATTTGGCGAGAGGGCAGGAGAGGGGCCTTTCAGATGATCTGTGCGATCATCATTCCTACAAAAAGAACCATCAGGACAATAGTCCCCCAACGTATGGAGCGTACCGTCGCTAAGTAATTGGATAGGAAAAAAGACATGGGAAAGGCTATCAGGTACCATGTGGAAGGTAACGAGTCAGGAACAATAGCCGATAAAGCAATAGTGATGATTGCGATCAGGATCAGCACATAATAGCCATTGCGGACGAAGGTTTTCCTTGATCCGAGGTAACGCATCAAGTGGCCGAATGCAAAGATCGCTAGAACAATGCTGATGATAAGAAATAGGATCGTGGATGTTGATAATTGGGGAAGAAACCGTTGAACGGAAAAAATGTTTTCGAAAAAAACACCTATACGGGTAAAATCATCTTCTACTAAAAAGAACCAACAGAATGCATAGAAAACAGGCACGGAAAATCCAAGGATAGAGAACACCCACTCGCGCCAATAGCCCGGTCGCAAAAACAGGATAGCGAACCAAATAGCCAGCATGTATACGCACATGTATTGGTAGAAAAACATGGCGGTAGAAATGAACATCGATGCGGTGAAATACCGATAGGATAATTGTTCGCTCTTGAACGAGCCGATCAATTGTATGAAGCCTGCAATTAGAAAGATGGATGCTACAGCGGCCGGGTTGAATTGGTGTACCATCGGGACCCCGCCAATCAGTATCACATAACACAAGGCCGGCAGGTACGATATCTTATCGATCAGGTGCAACCTGTTGTTTACAGTGATCATCAGGGCAGCTGCCAGCAAAGTAACAAACAACCCGCACCACACATTTAACCCGGGTATCTGGTCTATCCATCCGTCCAGGGCGCTATACAGGAACACGCCATATTTATCATCGGGTTGTACCGGATGAACAAGTGCATGTATCCATGTTAATCCTGCTAAGAGGAAAACTACAACAATAACAATACTACTGGACGAACGGAAGAAACGAAGCATACGTCAATCAGGAGTGAAGGTCAAATCCTATGTCCTTGCGAAAATATTTTCCTTCAAAGCTGATGATTCCGGCATTAAGGTTCGATTTGGCTAAGGCGGTATCCATATCGTCAGCCAAAGCCGTCACGGCAATCACTCGTCCCCCTGCTGTAACGGTTTGTCCGTTTGCGGTGGTGGTTCCTGCATGGAAGACAATACAATCCGTTGTCGATTTGAGATCGCCTATGGGTTTGCCTTTTTCGTAGTTTCCCGGGTAACCGCCCGAAACCAGCATCACTGTGGTGGCCGTCTGCGGGTTGGTGACAATTGACTGTTGGCTGATGGTTTCGTAAGCCACCGATTGCAGCAGTTCCACCAGGTCATTTTCGATACGCGGCATCACTGCTTCCGTTTCGGGATCGCCCATGCGGACGTTATATTCAATGACCATAGGTTCGCCGTTTACATTGATCAGGCCGAAAAAGATGAAACCCTTATAGGGAATACCTTCTTTGCGAAGTCCTTCCACTGTGGGACGGACAATGCGGTCTTCCACTTTTGCCATAAATTCTTTTCCGGCAAACGGAACAGGTGAAACAGCACCCATGCCGCCAGTGTTCAGGCCGGTATCACCTTCGCCGATACGCTTGTAGTCTTTGGCTTCGGGCAATATTACATAATCTTTGCCATCAGTAAGTGCGAACACAGAAAGTTCAATCCCCGAAAGGAATTCCTCAATCACTACTTTATTACCGGCTGCACCGAATTTACCCGAAAACATTTCATGTAATTCGACAAAAGCCTCTTCTTGCGTATTTACAATCACAACACCCTTACCGGCAGCCAATCCATCGGCTTTCAATACATACGGAGGCTGTAGGCTGCGTACGAAATCTTGCGCTTCTGTTTCCTGATCGGCTGTAAAACTGCGGTAAGCTGCGGTCGGTATCCCGTGGCGCATCATAAATCCCTTGGCAAAATCCTTGCTGCCTTCCAGTTGTGCACCTTGTGCCGACGGTCCGATTACAGGAATATATTTTAATTCGGGATGGGCGGCAAAATAATCTACAATACCTTTCACCAATGGCTCTTCAGGACCTACCACGATCATGCTGATTTGTTCCTGCAAGGCAAATTTGCCGATCTCCTCGAAATCATTCACATCAATGGGGACGTTAATTCCAATCTGTGCTGTCCCGGCATTACCGGGTGCTATAAATAAATGGCTTAATGCGGGACTTTGTACCATTTTCCATGCCAACGCATGTTCACGTCCCCCGGAGCCAATCAATAATATATTCATATTAATAACTTTCGAAAATGTGCTGCAAAAATAGGCAATTAGTTATAAATTCATACCTTTGCGTGAATAAAAAGAGTATTCAATGGGACGTATCGTAGGTTTGGACTATGGACGCAAACGTACGGGCATTGCGGTCACCGATCCGTTGCAGATGATTGCAAACGGCTTGGAAACAGTGTCTTCCGAACAGGTTGTTGGTTGGCTCGAACGCTATTTGGCCAACGAGGTGGTGGAATGTATCGTTGTCGGTTGTCCTACCATGCTCGATGGTTCGGAATCCGATACTATGACTGTGTACGTTCAGCCGTTCATTAACCGGTTGAAAAAAAAATTTCCCGGCATCATTATTGATACATACGATGAAAGGTATACATCCAAATTGGCCGTTCGTGCAATGATCGACGGCGGTATGAAAAAGAAAGACCGCCGCGATAAAACCAATATCGACAAATTGAGTGCGACCATTTTGTTGCAGGGATATCTGGAAAGAGCCTCACCCCCCGTCCCCCTCTCCCGAAGAGGGGGGGAGAAGGGCGCTCCTCAAATGTAGAAAATGTAAACAGAATATAATGAAATGCTTGTCTTCCTCATCAAGTGCAAAGCGTACTTTCCTCCCCATTTGGGGGAGGGCAGGGAGGGGCTTTAAATTTTGAAAAATGATATTGCCAATTTATGTATATGGATGGCCGCTGTTGCGGAAAAAGAGTGAGGATATCGCACCCGATTATCCTAACTTGCAGCAGTTGATTGCCGACATGTTCGAAACAATGTACCAGGCCGACGGATGCGGTTTGGCAGCACCACAAATCGGTAAGAACATACGCCTGATTGTAGTTGATGGTTCACCGATGGCCGACGAAGAAAACCCGGATGATATGCTGAACGCTTTCAAAAAGGTATTCATTAATCCTGTTATTACCGAACGTTTCGGCGATGAAGAGATAGATAATGAAGGTTGTTTAAGCCTTCCCAAGATTCGTGAGTCGGTGAAACGCCCGTCGCGGGTGAAGATCAATTACCTTGACGAAAATTTCGAACCGCATTCCGAAGAATATGAAGGAATGGCAGCACGCATGATCCAGCATGAATACGACCACATAGAAGGCGCTTTATTTATCGACAGGATCTCGCCCCTGCGAAGGAAACTGATTACCGCCAAACTCAATGCCGTCGCCAAAGGAAAGGTCGATTGCTCATATAAGATTAAGATATACAAAAAGTAAAATAACCCTCGTAACCTATTGGGTTTTCACAAATCCAATAGGTATTTACCTATTAGCACTGACTCTTCTGCGATTTCTAAAATTCGCAATATTGGATAATTCACAATCCATGTAAACCCATTATATTTGTCGTAAATATTTAATCTTAAAAATAATAATGATATGGAACAGAAGTTTTGCCAAAGTTGCGGAATGCCGTTGACCGAACCCGGACAGTTCGGTACCAACAAGGATCAAAGTGCGAATGAAGATTATTGTGTGTATTGTTTCAAGGATGGAGCGTATACCCAGACCTTGACAATGGATGAGATGATCGACCATTGTGCCCAGTTTGTGGAAGAATTCAATAAGGATGCGGGGCAAAAATTGACCAAAGATGAGGCCATCGCACAAATGAAGCAATATTTTCCCAAGCTCAAACGCTGGGCCGCGCAAAATTGAGGTTATACATTGAAGTGTAAGTATTTTTGAATCAGACGTTCATTATGTGATGGAAAAGCTTGATTTCAAAAAAGAATACAAAGACTTGTATTTGCCCAAAACAAAGCCAATGCTGATCGACGTTCCGGCCATGACTTTTATGATGGTCGATGGCCGGGGCGATCCTTTGCACGAGGAATATAGGCAGGCGATGGAAATACTTTACGGACTTACCTTTACTATCAAGATGAGTAAAATGACTGGTGAAAGGCCGGAAGGATACATCGAATATGTAGTACCGCCACTGGAAGGACTTTGGTGGAATAGTAAACAAACTTTCAACTTGCATCAGCGCGATGGTTGGTTATGGACATCAATGATACGACAACCTGCTTTTGTCACAACTCCTGTTTTTGAATGGGCTGTGATGCAATGCCGGAAGAAAAAGCCGGATGTGGATTATACAAAAGCCCGTTTGGAAACGTTCACTGAAGGTGAATGTGTGCAAATGATGCATATCGGGCCATACTCGGAGGAGCCGGCCACAGTTGAAAAACTGCATGCCTTCATAATTGAGAAAGGTTTGAAAAATATGACAGGTGATGTACGTAAACACCATGAAATTTATTTAGGAGATCCGCGTAAAACGGCGCCCGAAAAACTGAAAACTGTTATCAGGTTGCCTGTTGAATAAAATTGCTTTCCCGGCCTTCTAGAAATGAAAACAAAGTAACATTCCACATCTATTTAATTTTGAATCTTGAACTTTGAATGCTGAATTAATTTGCCAAAGTTGCGGGATGCCGATGAAGGTTCCCGAACATTTCGGTACCAATATCGCAGGGGATAAAAGCCGGGAATATTGTCGGTTTTGTTATTCGGATGGCTCATTCACAGCCAATATCAGCATGGATGAGATGATTGAAATGTGTGCAAATTTCGTCGATCAATGGAATATGCCCGACGGCCGGACGCTAACCCGTGAAGCGGCCATTGCCCTGATGAAGGAGCATTTCCCTCATCTGCGGCGTTGGGCAAAGAAAAAAGCTACCGAAAATGAATACCACAAGGCAGTGAACCGTGTGGTGGATTACATTAACCGGAACTTAACCAACCCGGTCGACTTGGAATCGCTGGCAAATGTAGCCAATATATCGGCTTTTCACTTTCATCGCATTTTCAGGTCTGTCATGGGCGAAAATGTTGGCGAGTATGTACAACGCCTTCGGCTTGAAAACGCCGCATTGCGTTTGCGTACCACCGCCATGCTTACGGAAGAAATTGCCGAACATACAGGTTATCAAACTGTCCAGGCATTTTCGAAAGCATTTAAAAAATATTTCGGAGTATCGCCTGCCGCATACCGGAACCAAACGAACGGCAGTACTACATATAGTAAGCCGGCTTCCGGCAATTACAATCTCCCGGCGCCGGAAATACGAACGGTGGACGATATCAAATATGTATACATTCGCATTATTGATGTGTACGGTTCACCGTTATCTTACAATATTGCCTGGGGAAAGTTGTATTCGTTTGCCCAACAAAATGGAATCATCAATGAGCAGACAGCATACCTTGGTTTGAGCTTTGATGATCCTACCATCACCGAGCCATCGCGATGCCGTTTTTATGCCTGCATTACTACAGAAAAGGACATCAAGCCCCAAGGTGAATTTGGTGTGCAAACCATTAGAGGCGGCCGGTATGCTGTGTTTACGCTTAAAGGCTCCTACAGCGGACTGATGGATTTGTACAACGGCATTTACATGCAATGGCTCCCTGCAAGCGGCTACCAGTTAAGAAACAGCATTTCGTTCGAGAAGTACCTGAACAATCCCGGAAGGGTTTGTGAACAGGATTTACTAACAGAAGTATACATTCCGGTAATTTAAACCATCGACTTGTTGGTTTTTGTCTGCCTGATCGGATGGGCAGGAAGACCTTGTAAGTCTTCAAATTTACCTCCGAATACTACTTTCTCTTGTTATTTCAATTCCACTTTTTGTCATTTCAACTTTCATTTTTTCCACTTCGATCACCTTTTGCATCAAATGCGGATGAACCAGCCGTATGTTTGCAGTGTTCAAAAAATAAAAATGAAGGACATGAAAAAATATTTGTTATGGATAGCGGCGGTTCTTTTCCCGGTGGCATTGGTGGCGCAGGATGCTCCTGCGTCATACCGGTTCACGCTGGAAGAATGCCTCCAATACGCATTGGATAAGAATTACAACCGTCAGTCATTGAAACTCACTGAAGAATCGCGGGATGTAGCTTACCAACAGTCGAAAGACGAGCGTTTGCCCGGTGTCAGTGCCTCATTGAGCGAGAGTTATAATAATTCTAAAAAGAGCACAAGTGCAAACGGCACTACCACGGGCGGTTCGGTGGTTAGCGGTAGCTATGGCGTAAATGCCTCCATGCCCATATATCAGGGTGGAACCATTAACAATACGATTGAGCAGAGCCGTTTGCAGGCAGAACAGTCGACCTACCAAACTTCGCAGTACGAGAACGAGTTGACCATACAAATCTTACAAGCATTCCTTTCGACCTTAGGTAACGAGGAACTTTTGAAATACCAACAGTCGGTAGTCGAAGCCAGCAAGGAGCAACTTACACAAGGTAAGGAACAGTACAGGGTGGGTAGTATCCTCGAAAGCGATTACCTGTTGCTCGAAGCGCAATATGCCAATGACATGAACAATATCACGGATACCGAAATAGCCCGTATTAACAACCTGCTTACGCTCAAGAGCCTCCTTTCGATGGAACCGACAGTAGATTTGCAGATTGTGTATCCCGATACATCGGCCCTTATTACGATGGCCGTGCTACCTTCGCAGGATTACGTTACCGAGAGGACGATGACGTATCTTCCCGATTTGAAGATCAGTCAGTACGATGTAGATATTGCAAACATGGGCGTTAAACTGTCCAAAGCCGGCTATTACCCCACAGTAAGCCTTGGTGCAAGCCTTGGTACGGGGCATTCGGATTTCTCGAGTTTCGGAACACAACTGAACGACCGCTTGAATGAACAGATTGGTGTTACGGTGAGCATCCCGATTTTTAATAAAAACCGGACAAAGTCGAGTGTGACCCAAAGCAAAATCTACCTGCAACAAGCCGAACTGAGCAAGGCGCAAACCGAATTAACCGTTCGCCAGACAGTAGTGCAACAATACCAGGATGTGGTATCGGCATACAACAAGTTTAAGGTGACGGACATCCGGCAAAATGCCTACCTGAAATCCTTTGATGCTTACCGTGTTCAGTTCAATTTAGGCGCCATCACAGCGGTCGACTTGTTGCAACAGCAAAATAACTACATCAGCGCATTAAACGATTACATTCAGGGAAAATACGGCTTTATGCTGAAACGTAAGATATTGGATGTGTATATGGGCGAACCAATTAAGTTTTGAGTGAAGGAATGGTTCGTGTAATTTGTTTGAATTAGTGGAAATTAGTGGATAAAATAAAAAAAATAAATATCATCATGAAGAAGAAAATCATTATCGGTTTAATTGTAGTTGTGGTGGCTACCGTTGTGGTAGTGGCAATGACACGCAACGGCAAAGAAGTACAGATGAACACCACCACTGTGAAAGAAGAGACCGTGGAACTCACCGTAACGGCTACGGGTTATGTGCAGCCAGTTGATCAGGTGGAAGTGGGAACGCAGGTTTCGGGCGTTATTGAAAAGATTTTCGTCGATTTCAATTCGCAGGTAAAAAAGGGACAACTGTTGGCTGAGTTGGATAAGTCGACGCTGTCGGAGAAGCTTACCCAAGCACAAGCCAGTCAGGTGAGCGCCGAAAGCGACCTGACATTCGCCCAGCAAAATTACGACCGTGTGAAACAGTTGTACGACGCTAAAGCTGCAACACAGGCTTCATACGAAGATGCCAGCAACAAACTGGCACAAGCACGGACATCGGTGACCAATGCCAAGGCTAACGTTTACCAGGCCAAGGTGAATCTGGGTTATGCTGAAATTTATTCGCCAATTGATGGTGTAGTGATGAACCGTGCCGTAGAACAGGGGCAAACGGTAGCAGCTTCGTTCAACACGCCAACATTGTTCACTATTGCCAACGACCTGAAACGGATGCAGGTGGAAGCAAATGTGGACGAAGCCGACATAGGACAGGTACGCTTGGGTCAGGCGGTCCGGTTTACAGTAGATGCCTACACCGATGATGTGTTTGCCGGTACGGTAAGCCAGATCCGCCTCCAACCAACTGTAACAAGTAATGTGGTGACTTATACTGTGATTATCGACGCACCTAACCCTGAAGAAAAGTTATTCCCGGGCATGACGGCAAGCGTCACTGTGATCATCAAGTCCGAAGTAGGAGCGGTAGTACCTGCATCTGCATTCAATTTTACCCCATCGGACGAAGTGATGAAGAAGCTGCATACCCAATTGCAGCAAGACGGACAAAGCAAACCGGTTGAACCTGCTCCACAGGGACAGCACTCTCAGGGTAAGCCTAAAGCTGCCAAAGGTGTTTGGCTGAAATCAGATGGTAAGGTTGCCCACCATCAGTTGGAAACGGGTTTGAGTGATGGTGTGTTCACTATTGTCACGAAGGGATTAAATGTAGGTGATACTATTATCCTGTCGGCATCATTAGAAAAGAAAAGTACAAAACCCAATCAGGCAGCGGCCAACCCGTTTATGCCGAAACGGCCGGGTGGCGGCGGAAGGTAATCAAAAATCTAAAATTAAGATAATGATTTCAGAAAACAATCATACGCAAACCAACGGACATGTATCTATCATCCAGATTGATCGTCTTCGTCGTGTGTTCCAGGTCGGGAGCGAGGAGGTACATGCTCTTAAAGGCATCTCGTTCGATATCCGCGAAGGCGAATTTGTGAGCATCATGGGCACGAGTGGCAGTGGCAAATCTACGCTGCTTAATATCCTGGGTTGTTTGGATCGCCCCACTTCCGGTGAATATTACATCGACGGGATAGCGGTGAGCAAACGTACGAAAGATGAGTTAGCCATGCTTCGAAACCGTAAGATCGGGTTTGTGTTTCAGTCATATAACTTGTTGGCGCGTACTTCGGCGTTGGAAAACGTAGAGTTGCCGTTGCTATACAATCATGAAATTTCGAGCAAGGAGCGCCACGAACGGGCACAATATGCGTTGGAACAAGTGGGCTTGCAGGATCGTATGGATCACATGCCTAACCAACTTTCGGGCGGACAGCAACAACGCGTGGCCATTGCCCGTGCCTTGGTGAACGATCCCGTGATCCTGTTGGCCGACGAAGCTACCGGTAATCTCGATACACGCACTTCGTATGAGATTATGAGCCTGTTTCAAAAACTCAACGGCGAAGGCAAAACCATCGCTTTTGTAACCCACGAACCGGATATTGCTGTGTTTACTTCACGTACCATCCAGTTACGTGATGGACATATCGTGAAAGATGAACCATTAACTCCAAAATCGGCTAAAGCAGCACTGGATGCCATCCCAATAGAAACGGATTATTAATGTGTTCATAACATTAAAACGTACGTGAATAAATGAGATTAATGTTCAAATATAATAAAAATCAAAAGCGTTCCAACGTAAAGAACGTTACAAACGTTCCAACGTTATAAACGTTATAAACGCAATTCCCATGAAGTTTTTTAATCTTTTCAAAATCGCAGGCAAGGCGCTGCTTCGTAACAAAACACGCGCCACGTTGACTATGTTGGGCATCATCATAGGCATTGCTTCGGTGATTGCCATGGTAAGCCTTGGACAAAGCTCATCGCAGAGTATCAACAACCAGATTTCGTCCACCGGTACGAACCTGATCATGGTAATGCGTGCCAGCCAACGGCAGGGCGGCGTCAATATCGGCTCGGGTAATGTACAGACACTTACCGAAAAGGATGTGAAAGCAGTGGCGCAACATGCCCAGTATATATCGATGGTGACGCCCATTGTCAGTGCAAGCGGACAGTTGGTAAACGGCTCGCACAACTGGCCTGGAACCGTACAGGGAGGCAATGAATACCTGACCACTATCCGCAAGTATGAGTTGGAAAGTGGCGCTAACTTTACCGAACATGATGTACAGACTTCGGCAAAAGTGTGTCTAATCGGGAAAACCGTGCAGGAAAACCTTTTCCCGAACGGCGAAGATCCTATCGGAAAGTCTATTCGTTTCGGTAAGATACCGTTGAGGATTATCGGCGTATTGGCAAGCAAGGGCCAGAACCAGATGGGTCAGGATCAGGACGACATTGTGATGGCGCCCTATTCAACCATACAAAAGCGGGTATTGGCTGTTACCTGGATACACATGATCATGGCTTCGGCAGCATCGGAAGAAGTTGCTCCGGCAGCAGCTAAAGAGGTAGAGTCGATCATACGTTCACAACATAAGCTGAAAGAAGACCAAGCCAATGACTTTGACGTCCGTACCCAACAGGAAATGCTCGAAATGATGAATTCCGTGAGCGGGTTCCTTACCGTACTATTGGCAGCCATCGCTTCCATATCGTTGGTAGTGGGTGGTATCGGTATCATGAATATTATGTATGTGACAGTGACTGAACGTACCAAGGAAATCGGCCTGCGTATGTCCATTGGCGCCAGGAACGGTGACATCAAATTACAGTTCCTTACCGAAAGCACCATCCTGAGCCTCATTGGTGGACTGATCGGTATTGTTCTCGGATTGGTATTGTCATATGTGGCATCAAGCCTGCTAGGCTGGCCGTATATCGTAAGTACGCAAGCTGTGGTTCTTTCGTTCGTGGTATGTGCCGCTACAGGTATTTTCTTTGGATGGTATCCCGCCAAGAAAGCCGCCGGCCTCGATCCGATCAATGCCCTCCGGTACGAGTAGCGTCATCGCGTTTATAACGTTGTAACGTTCGCGCTGACGCTATTTTCATTATTATAAGCGTTCAAGATTATTGAACGAATAGTGTATATTTGTAATATTTTATGATTGATTCAACAACGTTAAAACATTCTAACGTTATAAACGCAATCTCATGCAACGTCTTACATATCGCACCGCCTTTTTTCTGGCCCTAATCATCAGTCTATTGCTGAATGTACTGTTTCTGATTATGATCCTCTATGGGCGTAATGCAGTGATCCCGGGCGACGACCATCCACCCCGGCCTGAATTATCGATGCAGGTTATGTTGATGCATTTTATCTTCAATTTCCTCATGGCATTTGTTCTTTATATATTGAATTTCAGGATGCTGAGGATAGAAATGAAACCTAAATTGCGGGTGATCGCCATCATTGTTGCTACCTTTGTTGCTGCTTTTCTACTGAGTTACCTGTTTTCGACCATTCAGATATATTTTAGCGATGCTGCGCCCCGGTATAAGCCGATTGTTCGTGGTGGTCTCGTACGCGATTTCTTCATTGCCGTTATTGTGATACTCACTTCACAATTGATGTATATATCCGACAAGCAACAACAGACGGCCCTGGAAAATAGGACACTGTTGTCGGAAAATATGCGTACGCGCTATAAGGCCTTGAAAAATCAAGTCGATCCGCATTTTCTGTTCAATTCGCTGAATACGCTCAATTCGCTTATCAAAGTGGATACGGACAAGGCGCAGGAGTATGTACAGCAGCTCTCATACGTATTCCGCTATACATTGCAGACCCAGGAAGTAATTTCGTTGGAAGAGGAAATGCGGTTCACACGCGCTTATTGTAACCTGATGCAGATACGCTACGGCGATAGCTTGCAACTGGACTACCGTATTGACGAACATTACAACACCTACCGTATCATCCCGCTCAGTCTTCAAACACTGGTAGAAAACGCCATCAAGCACAACGTTGTCAGCCAGAAGCAACCGCTCGCTATAACCTTTGCTACGCATGCGGATGATTCCATTAGCATATCGAATCCCATTCAACTAAAAAAGGAAGCAGAAGACGGTGAAGGTATCGGCCTAACCAATCTTGCCGAACGTTACCGTTTGATGTGGCAACGCGGGATAACTGTAAAACAGGATCATGGAGTGTTCGAGGTGGTGATACCCCTGATGAAAGGATAAGATGGATCCAAAATAGAAAATGACTTTCGGGTTTTCATAAGGTTTTCGTATTTAAAACCATTTGTTTGGTAATCCGCAAAACAAAAAGAAGTAATTTTTGTTATTGATGTCACGGTTTTTTGTGAAAGTTACAATCTTGAGTAGAATGAACCATATGCTTGATACATATTTAAATAAAGAATGGCAGAAAGAATCAGAATGTTTGAGAATGATTATTCTTAGCTGTGGATTGACTGAAGAATTGAAGTGGGGTAAACCTTGCTTCATGTTTCAGGGGAAAAACATAGTCATCATACAGGGATTTAAAAAATATTGTGCACTCTTGTTTTTTAAGGGTGCTTTGTTGAGTGATGCCAGTGGCGTTCTTGTCAAAACAGGGGAAAATACGCAGGTGGGGCGTCAAATCCGGTTCACTAATGTCCGGGAAGTAATAGAGATGGCGCCGGTCTTGAAAGCCAATATCAAAGAGGCTGTTGAAGTAGAAAAAGCCGGTTTGAAAGTGAATTCTGAAAAGCCCACGGAGCTTATAATACCTGAGGAATTTCAAAATAGATTAGATGAAATTCCAGTCCTGAAAACCGCTTTCGGAGCATTAACACCGGGGCGGCAAAGAGCATATGTTTATTATTTCTCCGCACCCAAACAATCCAAAACCCGGGAGGCGAGGATTGAAAAATATATATCGCAAATCCTGGATGGAAGGGGATTAAATGATTAGGTATTACGGAAATAATTCATAATACCATCTTTCTTTATTAACGGGACTTTTCTTGCATTTGAGCGTCATCGTGTTCATCACGCTCAACCAACTCCTCCTCTTTTTCGATGACACTTTTCGATTTTATTTTCGATCCAAGTCTGTTCAGGAAAAACAACAAAACTATGATGATGACAACGATAACTATTCTTTCCATAAGATTAATGTTCTGGATGTATTCTATATAACGGATAATTCTTTCTTAATGGTGAAGAAAAACGAGCTTCCCTGGTCTTCAGTCGATTCTACCCAGATGCATCCGCCCATCCGTTCCACCAAGCCTTTGGAGATGGATAACCCCAAGCCTGTGCCTCCGTATTTGGGACTGAGTACCGTATTGTCGCCTTGCCTGAAATGTTCGAAAATGATTTCATGCTGATATTGAGGAATTCCGATTCCGGTGTCTTCCACAAAAAATAGCAAATATGCAGGATCATCTGCTGTTTTGTAACCAAAACGGACAAAACCTTTGTCGGTGTATTTGACAGCATTATCAATCAGGTTCGACAGTACTTGCCGGAGCCGTTCCCGGTCATTGTCGATGATATCCGGTTCGATAAAACTGCTGTCGTCGAGGATGATATCAAGCGCTTTTTTATCCCTGATCCGTACCGCCCAGGTACTTTCTATTTCTTTCATCAGCGTGTTCAGCGCAAATTTGGATGGATAGACCATAATTTGCTGCACCTCGAGTTTCGATATGTCGATGATGTTCTCGATGAGTTGTAGCAACTGGTTGACACTGTTGTGGATAATCCGGGTATATTCGTTGCGTTTAGCAGCAGGCAGGTCTTCTCTTTCCACAAAATTGATGAATCCCAGGATAGCATTCATAGGGGTTCGTATTTCGTGCGACATGTTCGACAGGAACACCGATTTGAGCCTGTCGGCTTCTTCGGCTTTTTCTTTGGCCTCTTTCAAGGACGTTTCTACATCTTTTTGGTCGGTGATATCAATCACAAAACCATCCCATACAATATTGCCGTTTTCTTCCCTGTGGGGCAACGAGTGATGGTAAAGCCATATAGGTTGGTTGTTCCTGATGAAATGGTATTCGAAAGTAAAGGGTGTCATGCCCCGGATACTTTCCTGTTCTTTTATCCTTAGTTCACTGGCAACAGCCCGGTCGCTCATCAAAGGGAACATGCTTCCTTTACGTTTGATCAACACGTCGGCCGTGATACCGATCAGTTGTTCCGCCGCATTACTGACGAATGAAAAGTATTCGGCTCCATTTGGCTCAGCGATTTTCCGGTAGATGAATCCCGGCAGGTTGTCGCTCATATTCCGGAGTTGCCGGTCCTTGTCGGCTTGCTGGGCGGTCTGTTTGCGCACCATGTCTTCCAGGTATTCCTTATACATGTTCAACTCGTCGTTCGATTGGCGCAGTTCTTCCTGTATTTGAAGTATTTCTTCACGTTGCTCCTGTAAAACGATGTTATTAAACTTGGTACGGCGGCGGTTAAGGATTATTTTTCCCAATAGTGCGGACAGGAAAATCATGCAGATCACGATAGAGATGATAATCCTGCGGCGGCGTTCAAACAGTTGTTGCTGTTGTTCGACTTTTGCTTTCCATTCGGCATCTTGCTGTTCAAGCCGTTCTTTCAGCTCGTGTTGCATCCGTAGCACTTCCAATCGTTTCTTGCTTTCAGCGAAAGTGATCGAATCCTGTATGCGGATGGCTTGTTGAAGTACTTCGAAAGCCTTTTTGCTGTTACCCTCCAGGCGGTAAAGCTCAGCCAGTTTTGTGTAAATATTCTGTGCCGTCTCAGGCGAATTAACCTGTTTGTTGTATTTGAGTGCATTCAGGTAATATTTTTCTGCTTGGCTGATATTTTTATTTTCCATAGCTTGGTCGGCTAATCCATTGTATATTTCACCGATGGTAGAAGTATGTCCTGACCGCAATGCCTGTTTAAGCGCCTTGCCGTTGAAGAAAGCCGTACTGTCAGGGTTATCGTTCAAACGGTATATTTTGCCTAATCCCAGATAAATAATAGCCAGGTTATGGTGCTCTGGGTCGTACCGTTCGTAATAATGTTGTGCCAGTGTTAGCATTCTCTTGCTTTTTTTGACAGGTAACGACTTGACATTGGTAGCATAGTTGAATGTGACCCTGGCTTCGGAGGGAAAATCTTTTTGCAACCGGTATAATTTGATAGATTTCTCGTAAGCAGCGATACCCGACACTGTGTCTTTCTTCGACAGGTAATTTTGAGCCATGATATCATACAAAGAGGCAGCCGTTAAGGAATCGTTCAGTGCGAAAGCAAGTTCCATAGCTTTTTGGGCATATTCGATGGATAAATCATGTTCCCCGACACCGTCGTATACCGATGAAATATGCATATTTGTCAACATCGTTTCTTTCTTTTTGCCCAACTTTTCCCAAACCGGAATGGATGTAAAATAGTGTTTCAATGCCTGTACATTTTTCCCCTGTCTTTTGTAAATTAAAGCAAGGTTGTACATCAATGCTGCTACACCATATTCATCGTTGATCTCCGTGCTTATCTGAAGCGCTTGGCTGTAATGGGAAATGGCCTGGTCGTACTCATTCAGGAAAAAATATACAGCGCCCAGGGTACGGTACAATTCGGCTTCGCCCTTGCGGAAATCGGCATGCTGTGCCAACAGTAATCCACTGTCGGCATATTGCAGGGCGGTATTGTAGCGTCCGATCCTGTCGGAGACCGCTGTTGTTTGTGTTGTGACGGCAATGTTGCGGGCAATCTTGTTATAGAGCATTACACGCCCGGTATCGGTCTTTTCGATACGCAAACTTGCCTGGAGGCTATCGATCAGCGATGTGTATGCTGTTGCAGGCGATATGACCAACCATGAAAGCAGGACAATTGCCCAAAAGTTCTTTTTGTCCTTATTCTTTTTCATATCTGATTGTAAACCGGAAAACGGATCCCTTGTCAGGCTCCGACTCCACACTGAATGTGCCATCCATCAGGCGTACCAGTTCTTCACTGAGAGACAATCCGATCCCGATACCCCGGTACGATTGCGTATACAGGTCGCCTTGCTTCCAGAAGCGTTTGAATATCAATTGTATCTGATCGGCCGAAATGCCGATACCCGTATCTTCTACAAAGAAATGAAGTTTATTTTGAGCTTCATCTGCTTTGCATCCGAACAATATAAATCCGTGTTGGGTAAATTTGATCGCATTGTTGATCAGTTGCAACAATACTTGTTCTACCCGTTTGCCATCGATCTGCACAGATGGCAATGCCGCAGGCAGGCGATTTTCACTGATCAGTTCCAGTTTATCCTTTCCGGCATATTTGATCAATTTCCGGGCTTCGGTCATCACCTCGCTCAACAGGTCATCTATACGGAACGGTTCAGGTTGGATGGTCAACAGTCCCGAATCGATTTTCGATAAGGTAACGATATCATCTACCATCTGCAACAGTTGCAGCGCATTAGAGTTGATCAGTTCAACCATTTCTTTGCGACTGCCCGGTTCTATTGAAGGATTGTCAATGAATTGCAGGAACCCCAGTATCGCATTCAACGGAGTACGGATTTCGTGCGACATGTTGGCAAAAAAGGCCGCCTTGAAACGGTCGGATTCCTGCGCCTGTTGCAGCGCTTCCTGTAATTTGGCCGTTTTGTCTTTCACTATTTCCTCCAGGTGTTCCTGGTATCGTTCCAGTTCCTTGTGTGTGCGGTGTAACTCTTCATTCACCGTCGACAGTTCTTCGTTGGTTGCCGTCAATTCTTCATTGAATGCTTCCAGTTCTTCTTTTTGGTCTTGCAGAATCGCGTTTGTTTTTTTCCTTGCAATGGCGCTTTTCCGGCTGGTGTAAGCAAGCGTTCCCACAAGGACCAGGATACACAGCATGAGTCCGCCCAACCACTTTTGGTTGTGTAGCTTATGCTGTTGTATGGAAATCTGGTTCTTAAGCTCGGTTTCGCGCTTTTCATATTCCATTTGCGACGACAACTGTGCGATTTTACGGATATTGTCCATCCGCTGAAGCGAATCGGCCAAGACGTGATATTGCCGTATATAGGTATTCGATTCCTTGTATTTTCCACTCGATTCGTACAGGTTGCCAAGTTGCGAGGCAGCATCCCGGGCTAATTGAATATAATTTACTTCAAGTGCTTTATTGTAAGCAACTTCTGCGTATTCAATAGCTTTGCGAATGTCCTTTCTTTGTTGATGATATTGTGACAATCGCATGCTGGCAATGGCTTGTGTTTTGGTATTACCCGATTCTGCTGCAATCGTGTAAGCCTGGGTGGCATGATAAATAGATGAGTCCGATAAATTTTCTGCCTGGTAAAGTTCGGACAAAGCATTGTGCATGAAGGCAATGTTTTTCGGGAATCCGGTTTGTTTCGATATCGCCAATGCTTTCTGCTGGTATTCGAAAGCAAGTGTCTTGTTACCAATAGATTTATAATATTTGGCCAGCCTGCCGTAGATCGTGGCCAGGTAATACTTATTGTCTTTGGGTTGCTGTATTTCGAGCAATTTCTCAAAATAAACCTTGGCCAGCTCTTTGTCGCCCCTATCCATATAAAATTGTCCGATGTCCGAATAAACATCGGATAGCATGGTCGCTTCCTTCTTTTTTTCGGACAAATCCAATGCTTTCGACAGGTATTCGAGTTGTTTGTCGCTTTGCCCCAGGTCATGGTAAATGTTTCCAATATTCCGGTAAATATTGAAGCAGGCTATGGTATCGTTTTTTTGTTCCAACAATTGCATGGCATGCTGGTAACTGTCCAGCGCCTTATCCAGATCGCCATTGTTCATATATGCCACTCCCCGGTTATTGTAGATGCGTGGCATCAACCGTTGATTCTTGACACGGACAACGATTTGTTCCGCCTGGTTATAATATTGAATGGACTGTTCGTATCGGCTCAGGCGATTATAAACATTTGCAACCAGAAATAAAATGTCTGCATGTTCGGTGGTTCCTTTCTGTTTTGCAGGCAGATGTTTTTCAGACTGGATGCCATTTTCAAGGGCTTTGTCGAAACTACCTTTCAGCCAGTAATGATTGGAAATATTGAAAAAAACTTTCGAGATATTGGATGAATCATTACGGTGTACGGCAATGGTCAGCGCCGAATCGGCATAACTTAATTTCTGTTCGTTTGGTTGTACACTATTGCTCAAAGCAATATACAAACGGATCTTGGCCGTATCGCTTGTGGCATTTTTCAGCATGCGATGCAATGTCCCGGGCGATGTTGTTGTTGTTGTTGTTGTTGTTGTTGTTGTTGTTGTTGTTTGGGAATAACAATACTTTCCGCCAGCTATCAGCAGCACAAAACCAAATATGCAAATGCGTACGACCTTCATGCTTCTATCAATTAAGAATGAAGAATTAAAAATTAAGAATTGGCCACAAACTTAATTTTAGTTCCTCATTCTTAATTCTTAATTTTTAATTCTTCATTACCGAAATTTCTTCCATGATCTTTTTGGCCAATTCCTCGGCGCGTTCCTTGGTTTTACTTTCGGTATAGATGCGGATGATCGGCTCGGTATTCGATTTCCGTAAATGTGCCCACTCATCGGCAAAGTCAATCTTCACCCCGTCGATATCATTCACCTGTTCATTGGCATAAAGTTGCTTCATTTTCAGGAGAATGGCATCCACATCTACGCCGGGGCCTAACTCAATCTTGTTCTTCGACATGTAATATTTGGGATACTGCGCCCGCAATTGCGAACATGTTTTTCCAGATTTCGCCAGGTGTGTCAGGAACAGGGCAATACCTACCAGGGCATCGCGTCCGTAGTGCAGCTCGGGATAAATAATCCCTCCGTTGCCTTCGCCGCCAATGACAGCGTGGTTAGCTTTCATAGCGGTCACTACATTCACTTCGCCCACCGCAGCGGCTGTATATTGTCCCCCGTGTGCCTGGGTAACATCACGTAACGCACGCGAAGAAGATAAGTTCGACGAAGTATTTCCTCCATTTGCCGAATGTCCCAGCACGTAATCGGCTACAGCCACCAACGTGTACTCTTCACCGAACATACTTCCCTCCTCATTGACGATGGCCAGCCGGTCGACATCGGGATCAACCACGAAACCAACATCGGCATCGTTTTCTTTCGTGATGCGCGAAATTTCAGTAAGATGCTCCGGCAACGGTTCGGGGTTATGCGGGAAGTTACCGTCCGGATCGCAATACAACTCGATGATGTCCGCCACGCCTAACGCCTGCAATAATTGTGGAATCACAATGCCGCCCACGGAATTGACGCAATCGATAGACACCTTGAACTCTTTCGCCCGGATGGCATCTACGTCAACCAACGGGAGTTCCAGCACCTTGTCGATATGATATTGCGTATAATCTTTCTTTGTAACGCTGCCTAAATCGTCCACTTCGGCGAATGAAAACCCTTCACTGTCGGCGATCGACAACACTAATTTTCCGTTTTTGTCGTCTAAGAACTCACCTTTGCCATCGAGCAATTTCAGGGCGTTCCATTGTTTCGGATTGTGACTTGCGGTAAGGATCAATCCACCGTGTGCATCTTCGGCAGTGACCGCCATTTCGACCGTAGGCGTCGTGGCCAGTCCTATATCTACCACATCTACACCCATTCCTACCAGCGTACCGGTTACGATTTGTAACACCATCGGGCCCGAAATACGGGCATCGCGGCCCACTATTACCTTGATCCTACCATTGTATCCTTTTGCTGTGGCCTGTTGTTTCGCCCAAACGGAATATGCGGCAGTGAATTTGACGATATCGAGCGGGGTTAATCCGCCGCCTTGTCCGCCTCCAATGGTCCCTCTAATTCCTGAAATAGATTTAATCAGTGTCATTGATGGTTATCTTTTTTATAATGTGTCAATTTTTATTTCCATGACTAATAAACAGCAAAAATAGACATATTTTTGTAATTTTGTTGATTGATCCTATTGTTGTGACTCATTACCTTCAAACGCTTATTTCCCAGGGCGAGCACCAACACCTCGATTTTAAGTTCGAGATCAGCGATGCCCGCAAAATTGCCAAATCATTCGTTGCATTTGCTAACACCGGAGGAGGCAAATTGTTGATTGGTGTGAAAGATAATGGTGTGATTGCCGGCGTGCGTACCGAGGAAGAACAATATATGGTGGAGGCTGCGGCTTCGTATTACTGTACGCCGCAAGTCCCTTATACGCTACGCAAATGGGAACGCGAAGGGAAAACCGTACTGGAAGTGGATATTCCCGAAGGAACACAAAAACCATATTACGCGAAACAGAAGGATGCACGCCCGGAAGCATATGTTCGCGTGGGCGATGAAAATATAAAAGCATGCAGTGTACAACTCATCGTATGGAAAAAACAAAAACGACCGGCAGGCCTTTTGATCGTAGATGCGGAGGAAGAGAGCCGGTTAATCGGTTATCTGGAAGAACATTCGGCCATTGCATTTGGAACTGTTTGTAAGCTATTGATGCTGACCCGCAAAAAAGCGGAACAACTGTTAGCGAACCTGGTGTATTTGAATATCCTCGAAATCGAATATCACAGCGATAAAGTTTTGTTCCGGTTGAAACGATAATTGTTTTCGATCAATATCGAGTACCTACCCTTGCCAACCGAAACCAATACAGATTTGCCAAAGCTACGGCAAGTTCAAACCGCAACGGAAACAGGTCTGCCAAAGTGATGGCAAAGATGAACCGGATCGAAGACAGATTTGCCAAAACTATGGCAAGTTCAAACCGCAACGAAAACAGGTCTGCCATAGTGATGGCAAAGATGAACCGGATCGAGGACAGATTTGCCTTAAAAAAGCGGAGATGCCAACAACATATCCACCCGATAAAATTATTTGTTTTTACCGCTGAGACAATAGGGACGAAAAAGGGTTCCAATACATCGTAATGGTGACTGGTAGCAAAAACAGACTGAAGGTAAAGTCAGATTTCGTATTTAATAATTCCCACATATCTAAATATTGTAAAACTTATGGTGATACAAAGTTAGTAAGTTATGCGAATCAAGGGTTAAATTTAAAGTCCACGAAGTGGGCAAATATGAATAACCGCGGGTAAAACCCGTGGCAGGAAAACGCTCGTCCAATGGCGACCCTGAAAGGGGCGAATATCGTATTTATGTCATTTGCCCCTTTCAGAGACGGGTTTGTTTGGGTTCCCATTTTCCGTGAGTTGCACTCACGGTTATTCATATTCAGTCCCTTCGGGACATTGAGCGAAATTCTGAACATATTCTTCAATCCTTGATTCGCATAAGTTGTATTCATAAAAGCATCATCAGATGTCACTTTTTTACAATCAGTTAATTAAACCGGAGTACTGCAATCATCAATAATTTTTGATGATGAGTTGTTTGATATGAAATATTCGATATATTTGTGATATCATTTTTATATCAAAAAATAAGTCTTATGAAAACAAAAGAAATTGATTTTAAGGGAACTAGGGTCTCTGGTTTTTTAGCTATTTTTATTTATTTACTCGTTCTTGTCGGCTCTTTTTTAGTGTTGGGTCTGGTACATCCCGGTTTAGGAGGATTTATCATTGGGTGTGCTATTATAATATTAGTTATATGCTCATTTGGTTTTATGACAAACGAACCTAATAATGCACGTGTGATGATTTTCTTTGGGAAATATAAAGGGACATTGAAAGACAATGGTTTCTTTTGGGTAAATCCTTTTTACAATAAGAAAAAAATCACACTTCGTGCGCGTAATCTTGATATAGCGCCCATCAAAGTAAACGATAAGTCGGGTAATCCTATTATGATAGGTATGGTACTGGTTTGGAGAATTGTAGATACCTATAAAGCTGTTTTCGAGATCGATACATCATCGTTGAGTGTTACACCGGGAGCAATCAAGGCTAGCGTGGGGGAGTTGATGAAAGCCTTTGGAAATTTTGTTAATGTACAAAGTGATGCAGCATTGCGTGAAGTTGCCGGACAGTATGCCTATGATAACAATGAGATGCAAAACGAAGGCACTACTTTGCGTTCAGGCGGCGAATTAGTTAATAATCACCTGGAACGCGAACTGAATGAACGTTTGACCATGGCTGGTATTGAAGTGGTGGAAGCACGGATCAACTACCTTGCTTATGCACCCGAAATTGCTGCAGTGATGTTGCGCCGCCAGCAAGCCGCAGCCATTATCGCAGCACGCGAAAAGATAGTGGAAGGTGCTGTGAGCATGGTGCAGATGGCATTAACGAAACTCTCGCAAGAACAAATTGTGGAATTGGATGAGGATAAAAAAGCAGCTATGGTGAGTAACCTGCTGGTGGTGCTTTGTGCCGACGAGGCCGCACAACCTGTGATTAACACTGGTACTTTGCATCAATAATGCTAGATAGTGATGTAAGAGGTGAGACTGTCTAAAGAACGTCATTGCGAGGAGGAACGACGAAGCAATCTATCGGACAACCATAGATTACCTTCGTTGAGACCGCTTACGCTAAGTTGTTTCGCTATTGCCCGCAATGACGTTCTTTCTGACTTTTTGAACAGCTTCACCTGGTATCAGGGATATAAAATGCTATAAATGGTAAAAAAGGAAAATCAACAGAAGAGTTTTTTGCTCCGGATGAATACCGATATGATGGATGCCGTGGAAAAATGGGCTGAGGATGAATTCCGCAGTGTCAATGGCCAGATATTATGGGTACTCGAACAGGCTTTGAAGAAAAACGGGAGGTTAAAAAACAAAACAAAGACAACCGGGAATTAATGTGCTGAGTGTACGCTTTCAATTTTTTTCGCACATTCAAAGATTATTAGTAAATGTCGTTTACTTAAGGGATAGTTTGGTCAATACCCACTCAATGCTTATCTTTATATCATAATAATATGGGGCCTCCCCCAAAGTATTAACCCAAGAATATCGTGAAAACCTAATAAAAAAAATAGATTATGAGCTCGAAAACAAAGAGTGCATTGACCGTTCTCAAGACGGTCTTAAAGGGATATTCACGAGGGATAGAATACTGACATTCAAGAATTT
>JAVBSH010000032.1:0-4992 GCA_031547085.1 Bacteroidales bacterium | reverse complement strand
CTTGCTTGAAAATCGGCTGGCCGACTAAATGTTTTTCCGTATCTTTGCTCATGTTGATATTTTTTTGTTTGCACAGCAAAAATACAACATGGGGGGAAACTTTACGGAGTAACCCCTTTATTTTTTGTCGGTCAGTAGTGGTTTCAAATATAAATTTTAAAACCCAAAAAGAAAATATACCTTTGAGTCAAAATAGAGTTATTTAAGCAAGTAAATCAATGCATTGTAAAGCAAATCAGTCGTTACTAAATCGTTACCCATTCGGGTGTGATGGCGGCTTTGTGTCTTAATATACAGATTGTTATGCGCAAGTAAAGCGAGCTCAACGAAGTTAATAATCAAAAATAATACAGGGTGTTCGAACTCATTTCAGATTTTGTGCCGAGCGGCGACCAGCCCGAGGCGATCCGCCAACTCGTGGAAGGGTTGGAGTCGGGGGCCCAATACCATACGTTGTTAGGTGTTACAGGATCGGGTAAGACATTTACCGTTGCCAATGTAATCAAGGAAGTACAACGCCCGGCGTTGATCCTGAGTCATAATAAAACGCTGGCAGCGCAGTTGTATGGTGAGTTTAAAACATTTTTTCCCAACAATGCCGTGGAATATTTCGTATCGTACTACGATTATTACCAACCCGAGGCTTACATTCCGTCTACGGACACCTATATTGAGAAAGACTTGTCGATCAATGACGAAATTGAAAAGCTGCGGTTGAGTACCACTTCATCATTGTTGTCGGGGCGACGTGATGTGATCGTAGTATCATCTGTATCATGTCTTTACGGTATCGGAAATCCCAATGACTTCCATGAAAATACGGTGTATATCAAGCGGGGAATGACCATCAGCCGGAATAAGTTTTTGCATCAACTGGTGTCGAGCCTGTATTTCAGGAGCGAATACGAATTCAAGCGCGGCACGTTCCGTGTAAAGGGCGATACGGTGGATATTTACCTCGCATACAACGATGTGGCCTGCCGGGTAGTGTTCTGGGGCGACGAAATTGAGGAAATCTATACGTTTGATCCTTTCAACAATCACGTGGAAGATAAATTCGAAGAGATGCGTATTTTTCCGGCTAACATCTTTGTCACGACCAAAGAACGGCAGCAGTCGGCTTTCAACAATATTCAGGATGATATGATGAAGCAACTCGATTTTCTCCGTGCCAACGGCCGCCACCTTGAGGCCAAGCGCCTCGAAAACCGCGTGACGTATGATCTGGAGATGATGCGCGAGTTGGGTTACTGTTCAGGCATTGAGAATTATTCTCGATATTTCGATAATCGTTCGCCGGGAACACGTCCATTTTGCCTGCTGGATTATTTTCCCGATGATTTCATCACAGTCATCGACGAAAGTCATGTTACCATTCCGCAAGTACGTGCTATGTATGGTGGCGACCATTCGCGCAAGATAAACCTGGTGGAGTATGGGTTTCGCCTGCCTGCCGCTATCGACAACCGGCCATTGAAGTTCGAGGAATTTGAAGCGTTGGTGGGACAAACCATCTACGTGAGCGCTACCCCTGCCGACTACGAATTGGAAAAAAGCGAAGGGGTAATCATCGAACAAGTGATCCGTCCCACAGGACTTCTTGACCCGGTAATCGAGGTGAAACCCAGCCTGACGCAAATCGACGACCTGATGGAGTGTGTGCACCAGGTGGTAGAGCGTAGCGAACGGGTACTGGTAACGACACTCACCAAACGTATGGCCGAGGAATTGACCAAATTTTTGGCGAAAGCAAATATACGTTGCCGGTATATTCATTCGGATGTGGATACGCTGGAGCGGGTAGAAATCATGGAAGACTTGCGTGCCGGACGATTCGACGTATTGGTGGGCGTCAATCTGTTGCGTGAAGGTTTGGACCTGCCCGAAGTGTCGCTCGTAGCCATTCTTGATGCCGACAAGGAAGGATTTCTACGCTCGGATCGTTCGCTGACACAGACAGCCGGACGCGCTGCACGTAATATCAACGGAAAGGTGATTATGTATGCCGACAAGATTACGGAAAGCATGCAACGTACCATCGACGAGACAAACCGGCGCCGTGCGAAACAGTTGGAATACAACGAACAGAACGGCATCACACCTAAACAGATCGTTAAGGCGCTGGGGTCAATCATGGGCGACCGGCCGGTAGGAGAGATACTCGCTGAGAGCGGGAAACAGCCGCGGGCTTATGTAGAGTCGGATGCTGTGAACATGGTTGCCGAACCGGTAGTGAAATATATGACTCGCGAAGCCCTGGAAAAGACCATCGCGCAAACTAAACGCAACATGCAGAAAGCAGCCAAAGAGCTTGATTTCATGGAAGCAGCACGCCTCCGCGACGAAATGTATGCGCTGGAGAAATTATTACCTGGAAAAAATCAGTAGCTTCGGAATAGTCAACTTTCTGAAAACGTAAATCTCACAGGATTTTCTCATACGCCATGCGGAAATCATTCTCATACATGATTTCGCCACAATAGATGAAACCTGACTTCGCCAATACTTTTTGCATGTAGTGGTTGTCAAAATTGGTATCCACACGAAAGCTGGACACATTGTTTCGGCGGCTTAATTCCTCCACTTGTTGCATGAACAGGGTAGCTATTCCCTGTTTCTTCATTTCATCGGCAACAGCCAAACGATGTACCACAACATAAGGTTGGTTGGTAAGCCAGTTTCCTTTGATATCATCATAAGCCGGTTCCCCGTCGAAAACAACAACTCCGTATGCAATCACAACATTTTCATGGCAAAACACATATCCATACCCATTTTCGATATCATCGGTAATATTCTCAATAGCAGGATATCCGTTTTGCCATTGTTCACTACCCCGCAAACGCATTTGTTCCTTAGCTTGCAGTATAATCTGCCATATCCGTCCGGTATCTGCCTGTAAAGCTTCTCTGAATATCATATCCAGTTTTATAACTTTCTCCACAAAGGCTCGCAAACAACACGGCCACCATCTTCAGCCGTGTGTTCCTCCAAAGATTTTTCCTTAGATTGGACACAGATATATACCATCGGCTTATCCGACGTGTTGCACAGTCCTCTCTTACCTTGGGGAGCGACCCGAATAACACTCCCTTCGGTAATAGGGAAACAATCATCATCCACCTGATAATATCCAGAACCTTTTAGAATGATATATGTTTCCTCATCTTTGTTATGAAAGTGAAAATAAGGCAATTCCGTACGGGGAGGAAGTGTCGTAAATGAAATTTCCGTCCCCGTAGCTTTAGTCGAATCCTTAACAAATACCTTCCCTGTAACTTCCTGTCCCGTTTTGGGATGAATAAAGGAATAATCGTTCAGTTCGTCCAAACTGCCGATATTTACCGCTGTATAATTCTTGCTTTCCGAAATGCTTTCTATATTTTTCATCTCCTGATTTTTTATCCGTATATTTCGTGCAAAGATATATTGTTTACCGGTTGAATGTTGGAAAAACATATACCAGAGTACATTAAAATTACATAACTTGGATTACTTATGTTAAGTAATGACATAGATTTACTTTTTAGACAGGCTTGACAAGATAGATCGCCAAAGGCGATCAAAAAATCTTGTAAATCTTGTTAATCCTGTCTGAGATATATCATAAATTTCCAATCTATGTAATCCATTATCAAGCCAAAACAGCCAAACAAAAGAAATGACAACATTGTTAAACATAGATAAATAACAAGTTGAGAATATGATACAAATTAAATTGAAACGTGTTTATGACGCAGGGGAAAGTTCGGACGGATTTCGGGTATTGGTAGACAAACTCTGGCCAAGAGGCATGAAAAAAGAAAATCTGCATTACGATCTTTGGGCTAAAGATATAACACCTTCAACACCCCTTAGGGAGTGGTATCATCAGGATGAAGAAAATCATTGGGAAAAATTTAAAAAGAAATATACCGAAGAACTGACAAAATCGGCAGCAATGGAAGATTTTATCAATAAAATAAAAGGAAAACAAGTAGTTACACTGTTGTATGCTTCAAAAAACGCAATGGAAAATCATGCTTTGATTTTGCAAAAATACCTCGAAAAGACTTTGTATTAACATGTAAATACTTGTAAATATTTGCATTAGAAATTAAGCGGTGTTAAAATATATTCATTTTATTTATCTTTGTGAGATTAAAAATCATAGAAAACGATGCCGCACTTACCTGTTTTGGTGAAAGACTTGGCCCTCATCTTAATTTCAGCCGGGGTTATTACGCTTATATTCAAATGGCTGAAACAGCCTTTAGTTCTGGGTTATATTGTTGCCGGGATACTGGCCGGACCTTATGTAGACATTTTTCCAACCGTAGCTGATAAGGAAAGCATTGATACTTGGGCCGAAATAGGTGTCGTGTTTTTACTTTTTGCGCTGGGGCTGGAATTCAGTTTTAAAAAACTGATGAATGTTGGCGGGACGGCGCTGATTACTGCAACCGTGGAAGTCGTTTCCATGCTTATCATCGGCTACTTCGTAGGAACCATGTTAGGGTGGTCTTCCATGGACAGTATATTTTTGGGCGGTATGCTTTCCATGTCGTCCACCACCATTATCATTAAAGCTTTCAACGATTTGGGACTACGCAATCAGAAATTTACAGGTATTGTTTTCGGCACATTAGTGGTCGAGGATCTGGTGGCCATCCTGATGATGGTACTTTTGTCGACAATGGCTGTTACCCGCGAGTTTGCCGGCGAAGCCATGATCGGCAGCATACTGAAAGTAACCTTTTTCCTCATCCTCTGGTTTTTGGTTGGCGTCTATGTATTACCTGTGTTTTTCAAGAAAGTCAGAAAGCTGATGAACGACGAAACCTTATTGATTATCGCCCTCGGGTTATGTCTGGGAATGGTGGTATTAGCCACTACAACCGGGTTTTCGGCAGCTTTGGGCGCTTTCATCATGGGGTCTATTTTAGCGGAAACCATCGAAGGGGAACATATCGAACATATTATCAAGCCGGTAAAAGACCTTTTCGGCGCCAT
>JAVBSH010000002.1:0-12460 GCA_031547085.1 Bacteroidales bacterium | reverse complement strand
GAAAGGTTCAGCTTTGCCATTTCCAGAGCCGCCTCGGTTCGTTTTATCTCAGCATCGTTCAATGCCAGTTTACTTCTCATTTCCTGCGTGGACAAGTCGGCTGAGCGTTGCTGGTTGATCAATGCTTCGTAAGAAGATTTTGCAACATCGTATTCGGTCTTCACCTGATCGTATTGGAAACGTGTGACGGCCTCCGACTCCAACAGGTTTTCGTACCGCGCCATGTTCTTTTCGGCATTATCCAACCTTGCCTTGGCTCCTGCAATATTTGACTTGGTCACGTTGATACTGTTTGCTACCGTATTTACGGACGATTCCGTTACATTCTTTGAGGCGAGCGCGTTCATGTATGCGGCTTCGGCCTGTGTCAGCTGTGTGCGTATTTCCCTGTCGTCTATAATAATTAGCGTATCGCCCTTTTTCACATCCTGATGTTCTATAAAGCGTATCTCTTTGATGTAGCCTGATACCCTGACATTAATCGGGTTTATAAACACTTCTACCTGTGCAGCATTCGTAAAATCATTGTTCCCGATATGAAAATAATTCCGTACCAACCAGAAGAATCCTCCGACGATGACCACAAAAACCAAAATGTTGGTAATGGTGACTTTCAACTTGTCTTTTTTCTTTCTCGACTTGCTTTCGCTGGAACTTGTTTTTGACGCCGTATGCTGTTGTCCTGCATCGTTTGTTTTATCGATGTTTTCTGATTTAACTTCTCCACTTGATGACATGATGTAAATAGATTAAAATTTATATTACAATTTTATTTTACTGAAACTCCCTTATTCTTTTTAATACGCTTTGCCCGCCTGAATGACGTAGTTGGGCAGGCGCTCATTTTCAATTTTCAACTTTCAATTTTCAATTGTTTATAGGTTTCCCGTCGACTTGAGCAGGTTATAGTACTGAAACATCGCATTAATAACAGCATTGGCATATTCCAATTCTGCATTCAGCTTGGCATTACTGGCATCCGTCATTTCAGCCGTAATCACCAACTGATTCAGGTATTTGGCCCTGACTATATCGTAATTTTCGTTTGCCAGATTTTTCGATTCATCCATCAACAGAACCTGTTGTTCCGCTTCATGGTACTTTAGAAATGCAGCATTCACCCCGATTTCAATATTCTGTTGCGTATACGTTAAAGCCTCACGGGTAACCTGGGCCTGACACTTGCCTAAATTGACCCGTTGTTTGGACTTGAACAGGTTATCGATGTTATACGTGAAGCTGATGCCTGCCTGCCAGGTGTTGTTATACAAATCCATAACGGGTGTACTCGATGTTAGCGGCCTTTGCATGTTGTAGCCGCCAAAGGCGGATAAGCCAAACGACTGGTTTGCCTTGATGATACTGATGTTTTTTTCGGCTATTTCCACATTTTTTTCGGCTACCCGTAACGCAGGATGCTGCTCATACGCTAAATCCATGTAATACCCTTCCGAACCCATCATTTCTTTGGATACAATGCTTTCCACAGGTACAATCAAAACATTATTGGGTAAGCCCAAAGCGTAACTCAACCGATTGCTCATGATAGCGTGGTTGTTTTGCATCGTAAGGATGGCCTGGTCGAGATTCTTTATCTGCAATTCCGACCGTATCAGTTCGTTGCGGGTTACCATGTCTTCTTCGTACGATTTTTTGATATTGTTCAGCAACTGTTCTGCAAGTACCTTATTCTGTTCAAGCACCTGTATCTGGTTCATCAGCTTATAAATATCCAGGTAGTTGGAAACGATAAGGAACTTAATATCCTGTTCATTGGCGGTCAAATCCAGTTCCGACAATTGCTGTTGAAGCTCTGCCATTTCAATGGACTTCCGAATAACGCCTCCTTTATACAATAGCTGTGACGCCTGCAACCCGAAGGTGTTCCCAAAGTGGGGCATATCAACAGTTTGTAGCTTTGACCAATCTGTGTCCAGAATCATCGCATCACCCAAGTAGAAAGCATTAGCCGAAAAAGCAACCGTCGGCAATTGTTGTGTTTTTGAAACCTTTACCTGCTGTTCGCTGACTTCTACATTGGCTCTCGATATCTTTAGCTGTTGGTGGTTCTGCAACCCCAGCTCTATGGCTTCTTCAAGAGAAAGTTTATACGGGACTAATTCCTGCGAAAATCCTATTATCGGAATGATTAGCAAGATAATCCCTAACAGAAAGTACTTTTTATGATGCAACTTCATGGCTTTATATTTATTTGGTTAAAAAATTTGAATGACAGAAAAACATGGTGCAAAAGTACGGGGTAAGTTTGGGTTGTAAAGGTCAAAATATACTCATATTTGGATAATAGTTCGCTATTTTTATGTAAAAGCGACATATAATCCAATTGTAAGAAAAATCGGCAAATTTTAAGAAATAGCAGTATTTTCAATATGGACAAAAGAGATATAAAACTGGACTAAAAATCGCTTTTGCGATCTTCTTGCGATAAATAAACCTATATTTACAGAAAAATGTCAACTATGAAAACCAAGGCTATATTACCGCTGAATTGGCGTACCGAACTTGAAAATGTTGAGGTAGACTCGATAGGCAACGACATTATTTTGCTGGATAATCCCGTCATTACTTCTACGTTTCAATATCCCTTCAAAGTGGATGTTACCACCGCCATTATTTGTATCAAAGGAACAACGGAAGGTTCCATTAACCTGAAACCATATTCCACCCAAGGGCCTTGCTTTATCACGATCCTGCCCGGCCAGGTCATGGAGTACAAATCCATCAGCGATGACTTTTCGGGACTTTTTGTCATCATGTCGAAGCAGTTTACCGACAGTTTGATGCCGAATGTTCAGGAGCGGCTTCCTTTGTCGCTTTCCGTGCGCGATAATCCTGCAATATCCTTGAATGAAGAAGCATTGGAAGGAATGATCAGCTATTTCGAAATGATCAAAAGGGTGATCAAAATAAAAGAACATCCCAACCGCATTGATGTGGTACGATACTTGACGCTGGCATTTTTCTACGGGGCTGGCATCTATTTCCACGAACTTGCCGACAACAGGAAAAAGACACATCATGAACTGCTTGTGGAAAAATACTTGAATTTGGTGCAAACCCATTACAAAGAGCAACGGGGGCTGGAGTTTTATGCCGATAAACTGTGTATTACGCCCAAGCACCTGTCGAAAGTGATTAAGGAAACCAGCGGCAAGCCTGCCAACGATTGGATTGACGATCATGTGGTACTGGAGGCCAAAGCGCTCCTGAAATCAACCAACATGACCATCCAGCAAATCAGCGACGAACTAAACTTCCCTTCGCAGTCGTTCTTTGGAAAGTATTTCAAGCGGGTTACAGGAATGTCGCCGAGGGCATATAAAAGCAGATAAGGCTATGTTTTCGGAACGACCTCACAGTTCATCCCTTTATGCCCACTAACAAACAGCTAATACTTCTTCAAAATATTCACTACTCCAATCATTCCTTACGATTAGAAGATAAATCCTGCAATGATTGTAAGAACCTCCCCCGACGTGAAATCCATCACAGGCCGATAAATGCTGTGAATTTCTTCGGAACAGGACTTTCAAAACGGTAGGCGGCATTGGTAAACGGATGTCGCCATGCCAGGACAGATGCATGAAGTCCCATTCGGTTGATCGGGCTCGACGAGCCGCCGTATTTTTTGTCGCCCGCTACACTGTGTCCCATTTGCTGCATATGAACCCTGATTTGGTTCTTGCGACCTGTTTCAAGGCTGATTTCCAACAAGGAATATGCACCGTTGCTCGACAACAGCTTATAGTTGGTAACTGCTTTCTGCCCGCCGTTGTCGCGGTTATCCGAGCGCATTTTGAGCGATTTCGGGTTTTCACTCAGATAGGAAACGATGTGTCCTTTCTTTTGGTCGGGTGTGCCTTCCACCAACGCCACATATTTGCGTTCGGTGACGTTCTCGTGCCAACAACGTTGTATTTCCATCTGAAAATCCTTGTTTTTGGCAAACATCATCACACCCGAGGTTTCCCAATCGAGGCGATGCACCACAAACAGGCGGCTGCGAAGGTCTTTCGCTTTCAGGTATTGCAACAGTATTTCAAAAGCCGTTGTTTCGTGTTCCTTGCCTATTGTTACGGATAACAACCCCTCTTTCTTATCGATAACAATCACATCATCATCTTCATAAAGAATATGCACTTGCGGATGCGAAAAAGCAATGTGCCGTTTGGAATAATGAACCGCCACCGAGTCGTTTTCACGGAGTATATGATTATAGCGGGTTATGTGCACCTCATTGACGCTTACCTGACCCCGGGTAAGCAACTTTTTAATATCGCTACGGCTCACGTCGCTCATCTTCTTGATAAGGAAAGCCATTAATTCGGAAGGTTCCGTAACGCGGAAATGTGTGGTTTTGTCTTTTGCGGGAGGCATTTTTTTAAATTATTTGGCAAAAGTATAAATAGCATTCATAAATTTTTGACCAATAAAACAAATTTAAACAAAAAAATGAACTTTTACATAAAAACCATAACGCTCCAGCGACAAGCCAACAACAAAACAATACTTGTAAAAAAACACTCCGAAAACAGACTTTTTTTGTCCCGACCTTTTCATTACCTTTGTGCTGAAGAAGCAATGCTTCTCAATATAAGAAAGATAGAATCAACATGCAGATCAGCAGTCAACCATTAGCCGATAGGATGAGGCCAACCAGCCTCGACGACTACACCGGGCAAAAACACTTGGTGGGCGAACATGCGGTACTACGCCGTATGATCGAATCGGGCAACGTATCATCGTTCATTCTTTGGGGACCTCCGGGAGTGGGCAAGACGACCCTTGCGCAGATTGTTGCCTCCAGGTTGAAACGGCCGTTTTATAGCCTCAGTGCAGTAAATTCGGGAGTGAAAGAAGTACGCGAAACCATCGAAAGCGCCAAGAAACAAAAGTTTTTCAGCGCTCCATGTCCGGTCCTGTTCATCGACGAAATACACCGTTTCAGCAAGTCGCAACAGGATTCGCTGTTAGCAGCCGTCGAACAGGGCATCGTGGTTTTAATAGGCGCAACTACTGAGAACCCGTCGTTCGAGGTAATTTCTCCCTTGCTTTCGCGATGCCAGGTATACACCCTTAAATCGCTCGAAAAAGCAGACCTATTGGAAATCATCGATCACGCGCTGAAAAAAGACAACCTACTGAAAAACCTTCCTGTAAAGATTGAAGAAACAGACGCCTTGTTGCGTGTGTCGGGCGGTGATGCCCGAAAATTGCTTAACGCTCTCGAGCTGGTGATTGTAGCCGAACTCGATGCCGATGGTAAGGCTTCGTCGGAAATCGTAATTACCGATGCAAAAGTGCTGGAACGTGTACAGCAGAATATTGCTTTATACGACAAAAATGGCGAGATGCATTACGATATCATTTCGGCGTTTATCAAGTCGGTGCGTGGCAGCGATCCCAATGCGGCAGTATATTACCTTGCACGGATGATCGAAGGCGGCGAAGACCCTTTATTCATTGCACGCCGTTTGATCATCCTGGCTTCGGAGGATATAGGCTTAGCCAACCCAAATGCTTTTCTGATGGCGCAAAGCTGTTTCGATGCAGTACATGCCATCGGCATGCCCGAAGGTCGTATTGTTTTGTCGCAAACGACTGTCTACCTGGCCACCTCACCCAAAAGTAACTCGACCTACGAGGCTATTGACAACGCTATCGCTTATGTGCGGCAAACAGGTAACCTGCCGATACCTTTGCACATCCGTAATGCACCTACCAAACTGATGAAGGAATTGGGCTACCATAAAGGTTATCAGTATGCGCACAGTTTTGCGGGAAACTTTGTCGACCAAGAGTTTCTGCCTTCCGAAATGATCGGAACAACATTTTATAAACCTGGCGAAAACGCCCGGGAAAAGGAAATCAAAGATCGGCTAGACAGACTGTGGAAGGGGAAATACAAATAATAATTGAAAATTGAGAATTGAAAATGAATGCCACTGTTCGGTCAACAAACATTAGGCATGACATTGGATAATCATATATCAAAACAACCTTATCAAAAAATCAAATTGATAAGGCTGTTGTTGGTTATCTTGTGATTGGTTTTAGAATTCCGGTCTACCACCTCCGCCGCCTTCAAACCTTCGGGGCATGCCATCACCACCACGCATGCTGCCATCGCTACGGTACATGCCACTTTCTCCCTGGCTGCGTCCGGATGATGATTGACTTCCGCCAAACGAATTGAAACGGTACATGAAGCTAAACATGACGAACTGTCCCAAAGTGTTGGAGCGTACATCTTCCACATAGTTGTCGGTTGTGGTGCGTGTGTAGCTTTTGTTCTCTTTCAGGATGTCATAGATGCTCAACTTGAGGGTTCCCCTTTTGTTCTTGAATATCTGTTTCGACAGGTCAGCGTTCCATAGCGTCATGTCGCGGTTATAACTATCGCCATATCCCCGGTAGAAATTGTAATTGACATTACTTGTCAGGATAAAGCTCCAGGGCAGGTTGATGAACAGGTCGCCGGCCACACGGTGGTTGAAATAATCGGTGGTCGCTTTGTCCTGCAACGAATAATTGGCGCGGTTGTAGCCCAACCGATACGAACCGCCCAGTTCGAGCCAATCATTACGATAGGTGAGCCTGAAAGTCTCGTTGACACCCGTGTTTTTGGTTCTGTTTTCCTGACCGTTCGAATAGTTCACACTGTTTCCATAGTTCCCCGACAAGGTATTGCTCATCGAAAACTTAGTTTTGGGTATCGGTAGGTTCATCATCACACTGGCATTCACGTTATATACACCGTTCACATTCACCGGTTTCACAATCTGCTTGCCGGTTTCGTCATAGGTGCTCGAATTGACAATGCTGTTGTTGGTAGTATTAAATGACAGCGAGGTAAGGAACGTACGGAAGTTCGTAGGATTGAAATTATTGTATGTGGCCATCAAAAAATGGCGGAACGCCGGTTTCAGATCGGGGTTTCCTAACTGTTGGTAAAGCGGGTCGGTATTGTCGGCTACAGGCTGCAACTGTTGAATGGATGGTTGTTGCGTTGTGCCCCGGTAATCGAACCGTAACATGTTTTGCCTTGTTACGCCATAAGTGAAGTTGGCCGTGGGCGAGAAATTCAGTACGTTTTGCGTCAGGCGATCGTCTTCAGGCCATGTAATGCTTGTAAGCGCTGAAGGTTGTAAACCAATACCCAACGTATAACTGTATTTCTCGCGACGAGTGTTGAACCGGATATCGGCCTGCTGGTTGACATAGATATTTTCGTAACGGCTCGAATAGGCTGTATCCAACAGGTCGTAAGCGCCGGTCAGTTTATTAAAATCATACGTCCGTTTTTCCGATTTTGTATTGCTTTGGCTGTACGAATATGAAAATTCGAGGAAACGATCATTACCCAACGGCTCCGTATACGATGCCCTTGCACCGTAGTTATACCCATGGTTGTTGTTGGTGTATATCTGGTTCACCGTATCGATCAACGCGACATTGTATTGATCGTAGGTGGCATTTTGTTGAAGGTTTTCGCCATCGGCCTTGTTGTCCGAATAACCGTAATTGAAATTGACCGACAAGGTACGTCCGGCCTTCCCGAATTTATGCCGCCACAACAACGAGCCCGAAGTGGAAAGGGAATTATTGTCGGAATACGATTGTGTGATACCCGAATTGAGCCAGACATCCGAAGGTGTCCTGGTATCGTAATTATAATCGCTGATGGTTGAACCGGATCCGAGATTCAAATTCGGGCGGAACAGCAGCGAATTGTTCTCATTGATGGTATAATCCAATTCCATATTGATGCGGTGGTTCTGCGATTTCCGCTCTTGTGTCTGCCCTTGATTGTAATTAAAAGTACTGTCGGTCAGAATATTGATACGATTGCTGATTTGATCCGTTTCACGGTCGACCACATTGAAGAAATAGTTGGCACCTAATTTCAATTTTTCGCCGAAGCGGTAGTTCACGTTAGCTCCGCCTGAGGTAGAAGTGCTGACGCCACCCCCTCCGGCGCTCATGCTGATACCGCCGAGGTTGTAATTTCCGCCACCACCACGGTTACCACCTCCGCCACCACGGTTTCCGCCACCGCCACCACCCATGCGGCGCCCGCTACCACCCATACTACTCATCGCATCACCCATAAAATCGGTAAAACCCATATTATTGGTATTGTTTGATGAGAGCAACGCAGCCAATTGTGTTTCGCCGTTGAAATAGCTGATGATTCCACTGCCACTGTAACGGTCTTCGGTACCATAGCCAACCAAGGCGCGTCCAAACATGCCGTCGCGGTTACCAGGGCGCAGGGTCAGGTTGATCACTTTTTCCGTGTTGTCATCCTCAATGCCGGTGAACTGAGCCTGATCTGATTTGCGGTCGACCACCTGCACCTTATCGACAATATTGGCCGGCAGGTTTTTCAATGCCACCTTCGGGTCATCTCCAAAAAACTGCTTACCATCCACAAATACTTTAGTGACCTGTTGGCCTCCGGTAGTGACTGTACCGTTTTCGTCGACTTCCACACCGGGTAGCTTTTTGAGCAGATCTTCCACTACTGCGCTTTCCTCCACTTTGTAGGCCGTAGTGTTGAACTCAATGGTATCCTTCTTGACAATGATCGGGTTGAACTTGGCCGAAACCACTACTTCTTTGATTTCCAGATCTTGTTTCTGTAACCCGATGCTGCCGATATTTACGGTACGCGCCGTTCCTGTCAATGAAAATGGTTTGACTACTGTCTGATATCCCAGGTAACTGACAACTAATTTATATTGTCCTGCCGGAATCTTACCGATTTCGAATATACCTTTCTGGTCACTCATACCTCCGGTTACATAAACCGAATCTTTGGCCCTGATAACGACAATGTTAGCGGCATCCAGCGCCTGGTGTTCGATACTGTCGGTTAATACGCCTTTAACAGTAAAGGTATTGCTTTGAGCGATGGCTTTTTGACTCAAGCAACAGAAAATGAAAACAATAAAAGAGCAGATTACACGGGTCAAGATGTTCATATATCAATATTTTTACATCTTTCAGACTCCGTTGCACCCGGATGGTTTATTCCCGGTTTTCTTTTTTAAGAATCTTTAACGTTTAAGCCAGTCTATTCTCATTTTGTTTTCAGTCTTTCCAGCACATAATACACACAAGGTATCACCATTAAGCTCATCAGGGTGGATGTAACCAACCCGCCTACGACAGCAATGGCCATCGGCGAGCGTAATGATGCTCTTTCGCCAAAGCTGAAAGTGAGCGGTAGCAAGGCGAGAATAGTAGTCAATGTAGTCATGATGATAGGACGGATACGTTGCTGGCCGGCCTGTACAATGGCATCGGTAAGCTCCAGCCCCGACTGTTTCAGTTGATTGATGCGGTCGACCAGGATAATGGAATTATTCACGGCTATTCCCGCCAGCATCACGATCCCGATAACACCCATCATATTGATGGTGGTGCCGGTAAAGAAAAAGAGCAGGACAGCGCCGACTACGGCCAACGGGATCGTAAGCAGAATGGTAAACGGATGCAGTAACGATTCAAACTGCGAAGCCAGCACCATATATACCAGAACGATCGAAAGCACCAATGCAAACATCAGGCTACGCATCGATTCCTGGCGTTTTTCTTCTTCGCCGGTCACAGTGATCGAATAATTAGCCGGGAGATCAATATCGCTCGTCGTCGTGCGGATTTCCTGTGCCATCCTGTCCAGCGACTTATCTGTGTCCATGTTCGCCATCACTTTCCCTATGCGGTTCTGGTTGCGCCTGAATATCTCTTTGGGAGCCTGCGACTGGCTGATGGTGGCTATTTCCTGTAACCGGAATTCCTGGCTACCGTTTTTGATCACCAGCGAACCCAACGATCCCAATGTAATATCAGGAACTTTAATCACAATATTGCGCATCTCGCCGCGGTACTCCATCCGTCCGGCTTCCTTTCCGCCCAATTGTTGTTTCAGTTGTTCGATCACCGTTGCCACGCTCAAATTGTTAATACCGGCTACAGTGCGATCGATAGAAATGGTTACCTCGGGTGCGCCGTCCTCAATAGACGTTACAATATTGTATAAACCGTCGACCCCAAGCATCCGGCTCTTCACCTCATCGGTAAGGGCGGCAATCTCATCCAGTTCTTCGCCTTTCACTTCCACCACAATAGGTGCACCTTCACTGCCCAACAACGAACTTAACGAATTCTCTTCCTGCTGAATGGTCAATTCCAGTCCATCCGGATTTTCGGCTGTCTGGATAAATTGTGCAATCACTGTTTCGGGTGGGAAAGGACAGGCCGGCGAAAGGATCACTTTCATCATTGCCGTGTTCTCACCTTCGAAAATGGCATTTTCCAAACCGCTGCCCGTACCGGTATGACTGTATACGGTAGCCAGCGAATCGCCGGAAATGCTGAATATGAGTTTTTCGAGATTGGATACAGCTGCCGACGTGCGCTCCAGCTGTGTTCCCTCCGGCATCTTCACAAGTACAGTAAACGCTTTGCTTTCGGTGCGCGGCATAAATTCAGTACCCAGGAAGGGAACGATCATTGAGGTGATGGCCAATACCAGGACAGCCGCACCGATCACCCACCAGCGACGGCGCAGCAAACCGCGAAGCATATTGCTGTATCCGGTCATCTGTACAGACTTGATCTCTTTAAGATCCTTTTTCCTTCCCGTCAGTTGGTCATATAGCGTCGGGATCACCAAAATAGCCACAAAAAGCGAAGAAACGAGTGAGAACGTCACCGTCCAGGCCTGGTCTTTGAACAACTCGCCCGAAGCGCCATGCAGATATACAATCGGGAGAAAAACAACAATGGTGGTAAGGGTCGAAGCAATAACCGCCCCGCCTACTTCGGAAGTTCCCGTAATGGCAGCTTCCTTAAAACCAAGCCCTTTTTCCTGGTTGCGGAAAATACTTTCAATCACGACAATAGCATTATCCACCAGCATACCCGCGCCAAGCGCCAATCCGCCAAGCGTCATGATATTCAATGTCAATCCATTGAAAAACATCAGGTTGAAAGTAGCCACGATGGAAATAGGAATGGCAAGGCTCACAATCAGTGTAGTACTGATACGGCGCAGGAAGATGTACAGGACAATCACAGCCAGCACAATGCCCATCAACGCGCTGTCTTTTACTTCCTTGATTGCAGTTTTGATAAATGTACCCTGGTTGGTGATCACCTCAAAATGATAACCGGGCAATGCCTGTTCAATAACAGCCAATTGTTTGGTAATCTCATCCACCACCTTCACCGTATTGAAGCGCATTTCCTTGTAGACAGACAAGCCAATGCTACGTTCGCCGTTGATACGGACCATATTCTCCGGACGTGCATTTTCGAATTTTACGATCGCTACTTCTCTTAAAAAGAGCGGCGCTTTTTCCCCAGTATTGGTCGCCGAAGTGGTTGTTACCTGCTGCCCGTCCACCGATTTATAACCAACGATGAGATTTTCAAAATCGGCTACAGAACCAAACAGGCTGGAACTTTTCACCAGATACCGTAATCCCATTTCACTGACACGCCCGCCAGAAATGCTTTGATTGTTGGTTTCTATCCTGGTTGCGATATTGTCAATTGTCAGTCCGAAGGCGTCCAACCGGTAAGGATCGGTTTCAATGGTCAGTGTGCTCACCTCCTGCCCCGAAAGTGCCACTTCGGCCACACCTTCGAGCCGTACCAGTTCGTTGCGGATATAATTTTCGGCCACCCGCCGCAATTCGGCCATATCTGTAATGTTCCGGTGCGACATCCCGATCAATACAACGGGCGCAGCATTGGGGTCGTGTTGTGTTATTTTCAGTTCAGTAATATTCTTGTCCTGCGAAAAAGCGGTCATCGCTTTTTGCAAATCAAGAAAGGCTTCATCCATGTCCTTCTTCCACGTATATTCTACCGTAATCCGCGCCGAACCAGCCTTAACCACCGACGATACTTGTGTAACATCGCTCTGGCGGATCGCCATCGATTCCATATTTTTCACCCACAGTTTCTCGATTTCTTCGGGTGGACGCTCACCGGCTTTTATCTCCACAAAAAGCCGCGGATTATTCAGGTCAGGCAGCAGGTCGACACTCAACTGGTCATACGAAATTTTCCCCAATAACAGGATAGCCAGCACTATCATACAGATGGTGACCGGATTTGCAACCGCAAATTTGACAATATTTCTCATGAATGGTCTATTTCGCTTTTCGATCCCAGGACTTGAGTTCACAAAAGTAGTATATTTCGGCGAATACAATGTCTATTGGTAATAATTATCAGGGCAACCGCATCAAATTTTGAGTATTTTTTTCATATATTCCAAATCTATACTTTACGCGACTTGATTTTGTGAGATTGTTTCCTGTTCAAAAAGTTGAAATTTAAGTGTGAGTAAACTCTCCAATTCAGGCTGTGCTATATCGTTTATTTGGTCAAAAAATCCTCTGATTGTACTGTGGAATTT
>JAVBSH010000171.1:0-34255 GCA_031547085.1 Bacteroidales bacterium | reverse complement strand
CGTCCTTCAGCCGTTGCTTCTGCTTTTCCAGCCATTGTTTTCGTTCCCCTATATCCTTATAGGCCAGGGCTGCATACGATCCCAGCTTTTCAACGGCATGGAAAAAGTCTACGATTTGTACCGAATCGCCGTAATAATCCTTCACCCAATTCCATATCCACTTTGCCCCATCGGCGATGAACACTTTATGCGCATACGGGTCCACGTATGGCTCGAACTTCTTGAAAAACTCCTTGTTATTGCCCATTGGGCAAGCGTATAAAGACTCCTGCACTTCTGTCCGGCTCTCCTGTATGGCAACCCGCGATTTTCCCGAATAGATGCGCCCAACCTTGATCTCTTTCCAGTCTCCCTCACGCATGCAGAGCATCGAGCCGTCCATCATCACATAAACAGGTTCCTTGCCCTCTTGTTTGGAAACAACCATTGGAACATCGGCCGTTCCTTCCGAAAAAGTCGTTTCCAATTCTTCCAATTCCCCACCATAATGCTCGCTGACCCGATGAATTTGTTTGGCGCAGATGTCTATACCTAACAACTTGTGTAATAGCTCGGCTGCTTCCTCAAATACGCAATCCTGAGCAAGTAAACACATGATTTCCTGTAATTTGGAACTGATGCCAAACTTTTCTGTATGCATGCTTAATACGTGGTTTTTATTCACTTCGAACTTCCAAAAACAGGTGTGGAGTTTTTTTTATTCCTGTTATCAGAAACCTCGCCCAAACTTCGGGACAACATGATACGGTTCACGTTGTGAGCCGTGTTCATAAATTCTGTCTCATATTGATATCCGTCTTTGATGGTACTTTCTTTGTCCAGACACAAATCTAATTCTTCTGAAATAGCGGATAACATTGATGCCTTGATTGATGCTTTATCCATGATGTAAGGTATTAGGTTTATTATCAGCACAAAGATACAATTTGAACTAAAGATTGCAATTTGTCATACACCCCCGCACAGTGATACAAAAACGTATGGAACTCTCCGGGCAGAGGTGGACAAAACAAGGGGTGGAAAATATGCTCCGCTTAAGGGTATTTTCAATGAACAAGCAATGGAGTAAAATCATCGAAGCTGTTAAGCAACCCTTAAAACTGGCTGCTTAAACCGCGACAATTTGAAATGCACCCTCGAACAAGGTATTACTTTGGAAATTGTTTGGTATATTGCGGACAAATAGATCAACAATCTTCGGATACAATCCTGAACAAACCATGGTTAATGAATATCTGGTCAATCCACGCAGCATCGCCGTCATCGGCGGTTCCAACCATACGGGAAAGCCGGGCGGACGGTTATTGAAAAACATCCTCAACGGTGGGTATACGGGCAACCTGTATGTGGTTAATCCCAAAGAAGATGAGGTACAAGGTGTTAAAAGCTACCGGTCAGTGGAGTTTCTGCCCGATGTCGATCTTGCTGTATTGGCAATCCCCGCCGCCGCCTGTCCCGCCGCTGTCAATATCTTGGCACATACCAAAAACACGCGTGCGTTTATCGTCATTTCAGCAGGTTTTAGCGAAACCGGGCACGAAGGTGCATTATTGGAAAAGCAAATAGTTGACACTGTGAACAGTGTTAGTGGTTGCCTCATCGGACCAAACTGTACAGGCATACTCACGCTAAATCATTCCAGCATCTTTACCCTTCCCGTACCGACATTGGATATTCACGGTTGTGATCTGATTTCAAGTTCAGGAGCCACGGCCGTTTTCATTCTCGAATCGGGATTATCCAAGGGATTACGGTTCTCGTCGGTTTTTTCGGTGGGCAATTCAGCGCAAACAGGTGTCGAAGAAGTTCTCAAATATATGGATGAGACATTCGATCCTGAAAGAAGTTCCCGCATCAAAATGATCTATATCGAAAGCATCAAGGATCCCGATACATTCCTGTTTCATGCCACATCGCTGGTCAACAAAGGATGCAGGATTGCTGCCATCAAAGCCGGAGTGTCGAAAGCAGGCAGCCGTGCGGCACAATCGCACACAGGCGCATTGGCCTCGTCCGATTCCGCCGTCGAAGCCTTATTCCGAAAGGCAGGTATTGTACGGTGCAACGGACGCGAAGAATTAACCATTGTCGCCGCCATTTTCACCATGAAAGAGTTGAAAGGCAAACGTGTAGCCATCATCACCCATGCAGGCGGCCCTGCCGTGATGCTTACGGACGCTTTGGAGCGTGGGCGAATCAGCATTCCCAACTTGGAAGGACCGGTTGCCGACGAACTTAAAGCCCAACTGATGCCCGGCGCTTCCGTTGCGAACCCTATTGACATGCTGGCTACAGGTACGGCACAGCATTTAGCATTGGTAATCGACTATTGCGAAAACCGTTTCGATGAGATAGACGCCATGATGGTCATTTTCGGAACCCCCGGTTTAGTGAGAATATTCGACGCTTACGAAGTATTGCACGAAAAAATAATAACATGCAGTAAACCGATTTTTCCGATTCTTCCTTCGATATACACCGCCAGCGAAGAAGTAAACTTTTTCATGGAAAAGGGACATGTAAGCTTTCCGGACGAGGTGACACTCGGAACCGCCGTTGCCAAAGTACTCAATACCCCGCGTCCTGAAACGGCAAATCCAATCCTCCGGGGTATCGACGTCCCGTTGATCCGCAAAATTATTGATCGCCTGGATCCGGGCTTTGCTGCTCCACAGGATGTCCGGCAATTACTGGCCGCAGCTGGCATCAACGTTGTATCCGAATTTATCTCCACCGACCGCGAAGCCATCATCGAACATGTCCGTTCCACAAGGTTTCCGGTAGCAATGAAAGTCGTAGGCCCCGTCCACAAGTCGGACATCGGCGGCGTGGTACTGAACATCAAAACCGAGGGACATCTTGCATTCGAGTTCGATCGTATGATGAAACTGCCGGGTGTCACATCCGTCATGGTACAGCCCATGCTTTCGGGAACGGAACTGTTTATTGGCGCTACCTATGAAGATCGTTTCGGACATGTGGTCTTGTGCGGATTGGGAGGTATTTTTGTAGAAGTATTAGAAGACGTTGCTTCCGGCTTGGCGCCGTTGTCCTACAATGAAGCATATTCGATGATCCGGTCGTTGAAGTGCTATAAAATCATACATGGAGCGCGGGGGCAAAAAGGGATCAACGAGCACAAATTTGCCGAGATTATTGTACGGCTATCCTCATTGGTAAGGTTCGCCACCGAAATTAAGGAATTAGACCTTAACCCGTTGTTGGCCACCGAACACGATATCGTAGTGGTGGATGCCCGTGTGAAGATCGAAAAGAATTGACAAGAAATTGGAAATTTTTTTTTAATTTTGACCCATCAATTATAAAAACAAAATATGCATGAGTGAGCCTAATACCCAACAGAACAAACATCAGCCTAACGACGAGATAGATATCTTTGAATTCTGTTCCCGTATATGGGGCGCATTCGAGAAGTTTCTCATCAATATCAAGGATATCATCGTATCCATCATTGTTTTTCTGATACGGAAATCAGTGTGGATTGCTTCTTTTGCCATTGTAGGAGCACTGATCGGTTATTTGTGGCATGGTATTTCAAAGCCTCTTTACTCGTCATCGCTGGAAGGTTACACTGGCGGATTGGACAATAGAATGATCATCGACCATATCAATAAGTTGGAACAATTGGTTGTAAAACCTGGACTTTTAGCTAATTATCTGAATATAAATGAAGATGAAGCCAAGTCCATCAAAAGCGTGAAAGCCTATTATGGCATAGATGTTAATAAGGATGGAAGAATGGATTACATTGACTTTAAAGGAACATATAACCCGGCGGATACCAATCAAATACGTATTTCTTCATTTCTTTACCTGAAGGTTTCTGTCCATGATGAAAATATCCTGCCTGTGCTTCGCAAGGGGTTACTCAATTATATCAACAGTAATCCGTATTTCAGGGAGAGATTCAACATTGACAGGGGTCAAAAGAAAGAGACAATTGAGGATATAGATATAGAAATATCTAAAATAGATAGCCTGCAACGTTCGCGTTTCCGTAAAGATATGTTCCCTAATAGCAGTCAAATAGTTTTTCTGGGCAATCAGGCGGAGACTAAATTATTTGATGATGAAATAATGAAACTTCGTGCCCAAAAACAAGCATTGCAAGGGGATCTTAAAGTTTCTGAAGAAATTATTGTAGTGGTGCAGGATTTTACGTCTTTATCGGAAGAAGAAAATCCACTATTGAGATACATACTCATTTGTAGTATCGCCATGGCTGTTTTAGGTTTCTTCTGTGCATTACTATGGCAATACCGGAAAAAGATATGGGAATTGATCAAGGAAGATTCAACAAAAAGATAGAAATTAAAACCAGATAATAGCGTTCTAAAGATAGATGGGAAGAGCATTTGAATACCGGAAAGCCCGGAAGATGAAGAGATGGGGCAATATGGCCAAAACGTTTACCAAATTGGGTAAAGATATTACAATCGCAGTAAAAGCAGGAGGTCCCGATCCCGAAACCAATCCCCGCCTGCGTGTATTGATACAGATGAGCAGAGCGGCTAATATGCCGAAGGAAAACGTGGAACGGGCCATCAAAAAAGCAACGTCCAAAGACCAGGCCGATTATAAGGAAGTCGTATACGAGGGTTATGGCCCTTACGGAATAGCCATTATGGTGGAAACAACCACAGATAATCCGACGCGTACCGTTGCCAATGTCCGCAGCTATTTTAACAAATATAACGGTTCATTAGGCACCTCCGGTTCAGTCGATTTCATGTTCGAGCGTAAATGTGTGTTCAAAGTCAAGGAAAAAGACGGAGTAGACCTGGAAGAGCTTGAACTCGAGTTAATCGATTTTGGTGTGGACGAGATATTTGCAGAAGACAGTGAAATAGTCATTTACTCGGAATTCAGTTCGTACGGCACACTGCAAAAATACTTGGAAGACAACGGATTTGAAGTGGTTAGCTGCGAATTTGAACGCATCCCGCTCGATACCAAAGAACTTACCGAAGAACAAACCGAAGAAATCGAGAAACTTTTGGCTAAGTTTGATGAAGACGAGGATGTGCAAAATGTTTTTCATAATATAAAAAGCTAATACCTAACCTGCTGGGTCTCTAAGACCCGGTAGGTTTAGTTAAGTAGTAATTAAGACCTACCGGGTCTTAGAGATTCAGCAGGTCGGCGTTAAGTAAACAACATTGCATTAAAATAACAAACCATGGGCACACGTAGAGATTTTTTATATCAGGCAGCCATTGTAGGAGCCGGTACTGTTGTCATTCCGCGATCCTTATACGGCATGGGGCAAGCTGTAGCGCCCAGCGACCGCATCCGTGTGGGATTAATCGGATGCAACGGTATGGGATGGAGCAATATGAATGCATTCCTTGGTAATCCCGAAGTAGCATGTGTCGCTCTGTGCGATATTGATGATCAGCCTTTGAATAAACGGGCAAGTGAAGTGGAAAAGAAAGCCGGGAAAAAACCGGAAAATCTTTACAAGGATTGGCGCAAACTCATCGATAACAAGGAAGTGGATGTGGTAATTGTAGGTACACCCGATCACTGGCATTGCCTGCAAATGGTATCGGCTTGTGAGGCAGGAAAAGACGTATATTGCGAAAAACCGATCGGCAATAGCATCGAAGAGTGTAACCTGATGGTGAATGCTTCGCAGCGATACAACCGCGTGGTACAGGTGGGACAATGGCAACGCAGCGATCCACATTGGCAGGATGCCGTTGCTTTTGTACAATCGGGAAAACTAGGGAAAATCCGCACCGTACGGGTGTTTTCCTATCAGGGATGGTGCCCGTCAATCCCGGTAAAACCAGACGAACCGATACCTGCAGGAGTTGATTATGACATGTGGTTGGGGCCTGCAACTAAACGGCCTTTCAACCGTAACCGTTTTCACTTCACCTTCCGCTGGTTCTGGGATTATGCCGGAGGATTGATGACCGACTGGGGGGTCCACCTGTTGGATTATGCATTGTATGCAATGAATGTCCAGGCTCCGCAAAGCATCATGGCATCGGGCGGTAAATTTGGTTACCCCGATGATGCATGCGAAACGCCCGACTTGCTGCAAACCATCTATACATTCGACGGGTTTACCGTATTCTGGGATCATGCCATCGGTATCGACGACGGTTATTATGGCCGTAACCATGGACTTGGCTTTGTCGGTGAAAACGGAACGCTAGTGCTTAACCGTGGCGGTTGGGAAGTAATTCCCGAAACCGTAAATGGTAAAGCACGCATGGAAGCCGTGCCACTCAACAAACCTTATGGAGGCGGAGGCTTGGCAAACCATGTGAAAAATCACTTGGAATGCATTAAATCGCGCAACCGGGACACTAATGCAAGTGCAGAAATCGGTGCACATATTGCCAAGTTCTCACAATTGGGGAATATTGCTTACCGTACGGGCAAGAAATTGGTATGGAACGGTACAAAATTCACCAACGATAAGGCAGCCAATGATTATCTGGTGCCGAATTACCGTTCGCCGTGGAAATTGCCAAAAGTGTAGAGATAAGTCATGCCTTATCTCTACGTGACCGATCCCCGTGTGCGCACACGAATAATAAAGACAAACCAAAACAAGAGTCAATAAATTTTAATATCCAAAGGATTATGGAAAGACGTCATTTTTTGAAAAACACCTTGACAGGAGCCGCCGCTTTGGGTACAATTTCGTTTGTACCGGGAGGCTTATCCGAAGTATTCGGCCAAAAAGCTCCTAACAATAAAGTGAAAGTAGGATTGATTGGTTGTCGTAACCAAGGCTGGAGCAATTTGCAGGCTTTCCTGCAATATCCGGAAGTGGAATGTGTTTCGCTCTGTGATATTGACGACGAATGGCTCAACAAACGCGCCGATGACCTGGAAAAGAAAACCGGGAAGAAGCCTGCCCAAATGGTGAAGGACTGGCGCAAAGTGATTGATAACAAGGATGTGGATGTGGTCATCATCGGCACACCTGACCATTGGCATTGCTTGCAACTGATTGCAGCATGCGAAGCCGGAAAAGATGCCTACGTGGAGAAACCGCTTGCCAACACCATCGAAGAATGTAACCTGATGGTGAAAGCTACCCGCAAATATAACCGTATTGTACAGGTAGGACAATGGCAACGCAGCGACCCGCATTGGGATGAGGCGGCAGCCTTTGTACAAAGCGGCAAACTCGGACGTGTACGTACCGTAAAGGTTTGGGCTTACCAAACCAGTAAATGGACACTCCCGGTAGTTCCGGATTCGACTCCGCCAGTCGGTGTTGATTACGACATGTGGCTCGGTCCTGCACCCAAGAGGGTTTTCAATCAAAACCGGTTCCACTACAATTTCCGTTTTTTCTGGGACTATGCCGGTGGCCTAATGGCTGACTGGGGTGTGCACTTGCTCGATTACGCCCTTAAAGGCATGAACGTAGGTTTGCCATCATACGTTTATGGAGCAGGCGCTAAATATGCATATCCCGACGATGCCATGGAAACACCCGATACCTTGATGGTTACTTACAAGTATCCTGATTTTAATATTATCTGGGACCATGCCTGCGGCATCGGGACTGGCCTGTTCGACCGTGGCGAGGGTGTTGCCTTCTTCGGCGAAAACGGTACCTTGTTGCTCACCAGGGCCGGTTGGGAAGTCCGTCCGGAAAAGAACAACCGCGGACGTATCTTTCCGTATTGCTACCCCTGCGATCCCCAGCCGAAGGAAGCCTCACCGCGTATGGAAGCTGTGGAATGGAAAAAAGGTGAAGGCAAAGGCTTGTACAAGCATGCAGGCAACCTGCTTGAATGTATCAAAACCCGCGCATTGCCCAATTGCGACATCGCCATCGGCGCCGAAGTCGCTAAGCTGAGCCACCTCGGCAATATATCCAGCCGTGTGGGCACAGCGCTCCAGTGGGATGACAAGACCAATACTTTTGTGGGCAACAAGCAGGCCAACGAGTTGATCAAAACCAATTACCGCGCTCCCTGGAAATTGCCGAAAGTGTGATGATGCTTCGCAAGGGTAATCTTGCCGAATGTTCAGGAAGGCGCGACAGTATTGCGCCTTCTTTTCTTATGGTCTGATGATCTTACGCCTTACGGTCTTTTGCCAAAGTCCGCATCGCCATAGGTTCCGATCTTGATCAATCCGTCCGTATTGGCTACGGCGATCTTCACGGCATATACGAGGTTCTGGCGTTCATCCTGTGTTTGGATGGTTTTGGGTGTAAACTCGGCTTTGTCCGAGATCCAGGTTACCTTACCTGGATAGCTTCTGGCATTACCGTCGGATAGAGCAACAAATACCGTGACATCCTGTCCCACGCTGACATTCTCCAATTGCTCCGATACCACATAGGCCCGGAGAAACATATTGCGTATATCGGCAATCTTATAGAGCGGTTTACCCGGAGCCACGATTTCTTTTGCCTCGGTGTATTTGCTCAGCACCGTACCCTCTACCGGATTAACAATGCGACATTTGGCCAATTGGTCATTCACTTGTTCTATTTGAATATGGTAAGTAGTGCTTTCCTCATCCAAGCTATTTACCGATGTCGACAATGTATTCATTTGCGCTGCCAATGTGCTTTCCAGTACACGGAGTTGCGAATCGGCATCGTCCACCTGCTTTTGTGTAGCAGCTCCGTCTTTGAAAAGGTTTTCCACACGCGCCTTTTCCAGCTTGGCTTTATCAATTTGCTCCCTGGTGGCGGAAATCTGCTTGGCAACATCCGGACGACGGGCAATCACAGCTTTTTGTGCAGCCAACAATTGCATCTTTTTCAAATACAACTGGGTACTGTCGATGTAGCCAATCTGTTGCCCTTCGACAAGACGGTCTCCTTCTTTGAGGTTGAATACTTCTACTCTGCCGGATGCTTCGGCAGATATAATCACTTCGGTGGATTCGAAAGTCCCGGATGCATCGTGCTTGGATTTATTGTGGCTACAAGATGCCAAAATGAACAATACTCCTGTGATTACAATAATTTTGTTAATTATTTTTATTCTTTTGCAACATTTCATATTTACTCGCGTATAACGTGACATAACCTTTAATTTTTATTTAATTTTAATAACATGAAAAGATTCAAAAAAGCATCATTTGTATTAAGCACTGCCCTATTGGTAGGCTTTGTAACGTTTTCGGCATGCAAAAAGGATAAGGACGATGATGAAGTGACTGCGGCTAAAGCTGCTGAGGAAGTCTGCAACTGTTACTCTAAAGCTGGAGACGACGTGACAGCTGTGAGTAATTGTCTTACCGCTGTTGTTACTAAATATCAATCTCAATTTGCAAAAACAGATTGGAGTGTTGATTTTTACAAGGAAGTCGAAAAATGTGCCGGTGAATAATTCATTGTTGCCAAAATTAAACTAAAGAGCATTTAGGAATAAATGCTCTTTTTCATTTTCCGCTGATCACATTGTAATTATACAAACTCATCAAATACTGCACTTCGTGTAAAATCTTTGCTTGCCGCGACTGGCTTTCGGCATTGATATCCTTCACCAGATCGTTGATCGTATATACGCCGTTTGCATATTTACTTTCGCTGGCTGTTTTTACACGATGCCGCAAGTTAATGATTTCATCGTCACGTTGCATCAGTTCCTTTACTTTTTGAATTTCATACCACGACTGCGTCAGTTGCAGGTTGGTGTTGAATACGAAAGTTTCCTGCTGCACCCTCACCATATTTTTGCTGTTAGATAACAAATTGCGTTCGTTTTTTGAGGAATAGAGGTTACCGAAGTTCCAATTAAGCCGAACACCCCCCATCGCAAAAAACTCAAAATCGTTCGACAGCATATTCAACCCGGGTTTGCCATAACCGCCTTGCACAAACAGCGATAACCGCGGCATGTTGCGGACGCTGATGTTGCCCAGTTGTGCATCAAATAAGTCGTTTTGCCGGGCAAAGAGCATCATTTCGGGACGTGTGATGTCTGTTTGGCGACTGATTGCTATCTCATCTGGCTTGACCAATTGCACATCTTCGTCCACTGTTTCGCCAATCATTGCGGAAAGCATCGATGTATAAGCCTTGCGGAAAGCTGTCAACTCGGTTCTTTTTTGACCCGTATTGAGTATTTCTACCTGTACGGCATCTACATCTGATTGTGTTGCTGTACCATTCTGCAGGAAAGCGCCCACCAATTTCAGACTTGTTTGCAGATCTTTTTCGAGGATATCCAATTGTTTCAATTGTTCATCGACGGTCAGAATGCCGAAAAACAACTGATTGACACGTTCGCGGAGCGTATAGAGGTTCACTTCCACATTTTGCCGGTCTACCTCGTTACCGGCCTCGGTTATTTTCATTTGCGAATGCGTGGCCCCGCCATCCCAGATGGTTTGCGACACATCAATGGTAGCACGATACTGGTCTTTATCAATGGTCGGAATGCCTGGCATGTTGATAGGGATATGTACCACGTCCGATTGATAAGTGGCCTGTGCGTTTAGTATTATCTGCGGATGCCATGCTTTGCCAATATTTGCGATGGTGTATTGTTCCGACAGGTCAATAAGTCCACGCTGCATGATGAGCGGGTAATTATCGCGAGCCTTCTGCTGACAGACCTTTATGGTGATGCTTTGCTGGGCTGACAGGGAATATAAAGTGGTGATGAGAAACATAAATAGAACGCAGATGACGCGGATTGGACAAGTCACTACTGATTTATTTGTTTGGATGATCATCATTGGTTGAATATTTTGATAGACATTGTCATATTTTTTTTAAATAATGGTCGGATATCATCATTTAGAGCATAGACGAGGCATGCCCATCTCTACAAAATCCGCGAAAATCCGCTCAATCTGTGTCATTTGCTGGAAAATTTTCCGGGCAACTTCCTTGATTTTTTCTTCGGTGGAAATATTCTTTTCCATTTTTGTCTTTTTCCTGATGCAAATATAGGATACCGCTTTGATTGAAACAAATATTTTAATCAATTGATTAATTGTAGTGTAAATCAAACAACATCTTCAAAAACAAACAATCACAGAACGTGCGTCGATGGGGTGCAAATTACTGTTCTTGAGTCTGATACAATTTATGCCGTTATAACACAAAAAAGCTTTTTCTCTGGAAGATACAAATGTTTTGCTTGGCATCATTGGAGTTGTTTCATTTTGTGTTACTTTTACGGTTCAAAATAGCTTCAATTAAAAATCAAAAGTCATGAAGAGAAAAATCAATCAGTTTTTGGCATGCCTGCTCATTGCAGCGGCATTTACTTTCCAGGCCTACGCCGAGGTCAAGCTTCCGGCCATTTTCGGCGACAACATGGTGTTACAGCAACAGTCGGAGGTCGCTCTTTGGGGGTGGGCCAAGCCTAATGCCAGTGTAAGTGTTACCGGGTCGTGGAACAAAAAAAGCTATTCGGCCAAAAGCGATACAAAAGGCTACTGGCGATTGAAGATACAGACGCCTGCTGCCGGTTATGCGCCTTATACGATCACCATCAGTGATGGAAAAGCTGTCACCCTGAAAAATATCCTGATTGGGGAAGTGTGGGTTTGTTCAGGGCAATCGAATATGGAAATGCCAATGAAAGGCTTTGGCAACCAACCTATCGAAGGCGGTCCAGAGACTATTGCATACTCACATAATCCCGGTATCCGTTGCTTTACGATGAAAAAAGCGTCGAAGGCAGCGCCACAGGACGATTGCATCGGTATGTGGGAAGTAGCCAATGCCCAGACAGTTCCCGATTTCACAGCCACCGGTTACTTTTTTGCACGTTTGCTCAACCAGGCGCTGGATGTTCCTGTTGGTCTGATCCATACCAGTTGGGGCGGTTCGCGAATCGAAGCATGGATGACCCCCAATTCACTGAAGGATATTCCCGAAAAACCGATTCCTGCTTCGGATGCCGACATCAAGATAGCAAACGGGACGCCAACAGTGCTTTACAACGGTATGCTTCATCCGATTGCAGGTTATGGCATCCGTGGGGCGATCTGGTATCAGGGCGAATCGAACCGTGACGAACCTGCATTGTATGTGAAAATGTTCGATGCCATGGTACGTGAGTGGCGTAACATTTGGGGCATGGGCGAATTCCCTTTCTACTATTGCCAGATTGCACCATATTATTACGGCGGGGGAACCAACTCTGGCTACATCCGCGAAGCGCAGGCCAAAGGCATGACCACCACTCCGAACACAGGTATGGCGGTACTGATGGATGCCCAAAGTGTGGAATGTATCCATCCGCCCAAGAAAAAAGATGCGGGAGAACGAATGGCTTTCTGGGCATTGGCCAAAACATACGGAATGGACAAGATGCAGTACCGTAGTCCTGAACTTAAGTCGTTCGAAACGGAAGGACGTGTTGCTGTGCTGACGTTCGACATGAGCGGCAACCCAGGTTTGACCACTTACGGTAAGGAAATATTGAATTTCCGTATTGCAGGTAAGGACAAACGATTCTTTCCGGCCAAGGCAGCCTATTCGGGCAATAAGGTATATGTTTTCTCACCCAATGTAGCCGAACCGGCAGCCGTGCGTTACTGTTTCGACGACACTTCGGCCACGGAACTGTTCACGGTGGAAGGTAACCTGCCGGTATCATCATTCCGTACCGATGACTGGTAGATATCATCGATTATAGCTCTCCCTGATCGTAGTCAATAGACTCTACTTGTTTGTATAAGTTAGACAGGATTAACAGGATTTACAAGATAAATCGCCTTCGGCGATCAAAAGGATCTTGTAAGTCCTGTTAATCCTGTCTAAAAACTTTAATGTTACCACACATCACAAAATTCTGATTCATAAATCATTATTATTCCTGAAAATCATAAAAATGAATGTGCTGAAAACCATTTTCCCTTTGCTATTGTGGCTTTCGCTGATTGCCATATCTTGTACCCGTTATGCTACCATCCGGTTGGAATCTGCTCAACCGGTCTATCCGGTGCTAACGCTCAAAGAACATAATCCGGTGTTAAAGCTTCAGGTAATCCGTGAAAATGAAAAAGGTTACACCCTGCAACAAGTCAACCTCTCATTGGCAGGAACTACCCGGCTTGACCAGGTAGAATCGGTGTCATTGTTCCTTGGCGGGAAAAAAGGAACATTTGAAACAAAACAGCAGTTTGGACAGGTTGTTCCGGCTACTGCCGAAGTTATTTTTTCCGGTGAATTACCAGTCGACACCGACACATTGGTCATATGGGTATCGATGAAACTCAAACCGTCCATCGACCTCACCGGACGGGTAAATGCTACTTGTACTGGCATACAAACCAACCGGGGAAAAGTTCGGGTGCCGGAAACACTCAATAAAGGGTTACGAGTGGGTGTGGCTGTTCGTCAACACAAAGATGATGGCGTACACACATACCGCATTCCCGGTCTGGCTACTACCAAAAAAGGAACAATCATTGCGATCTACGACGTACGCCGTGATCTGGGCCGCGATTTGCAGGGAAACATCGATATCGGATTGAACCGTAGTTTTGATGGCGGGAATACTTGGGAGCCCTTGCAGATAGCCATGGACAGGGGAATTTGGGGCGGTTTGCCCGAAAAGTTCAATGGAATCAGTGACGCCTGTATATTGGTCGACCAGAATACAGGCGACATTTATATTGCCGGCGAATGGATGTATGGTGTCCTCGACGACAAAGGCAAATGGATCGAGGGCCTTACCGAATCGTCCAAAGAATGGAATCATCAGTGGCGGGCGAAAGGTTCCCAACCAGGCTTTGGGGTAAAGGAAACCAGCCAGTTCCTCATCACCAAAAGTACTGACGACGGGGCGACATGGGGTGAACCAGTAAACCTCACTACCATGTGCAAAAAGAAAGCATGGTGGCTGTGGGCGCCCGCACCCGGCAACGGTATCACTATGGCAGACAGCACACTGGTGATGCCTACACAAGGCCGCGACAAAGACGGCAAGCCATTCTCAAACATCACCTGGAGTAAGGACGGAGGCAAAACATGGACTACCAGCATTCCGGCGGCCGAAACACCGCTCGGTACTACAGAATGTGCTGTAGTACAATTGTCTGATGGCTCGTTAATGCTTAACATGCGCGACAACCGTAACCGTACCGACAGCACGGCTTCCAATGGCCGTACGATCGCTGTCACCAACGACTTGGGTGCCACCTGGACAGAACATTCCACCTCACGAGGCACATTGATTGAGCCTACCTGTATGGCCAGCTTTTACAAACATAACTATACGGAAGATGGAGTAAAGAAAAACGTTTTGTTGTTTTCAAACCCTAACGCCAAAGACGGACGCCACCACATGACCGTCAAAGTAAGTTTCGACGATGGCAGGACGTGGCCTTCGGAACATTGGATATTGTTGGACGAAGATCGTGGTCGCGGTTATTCATGCCTCACTTCCGTGGATGAACAACATATTGGTATCCTTTACGAAGGAAGCCAGACAGATATGATTTTCCAGAAAATACCGTTGAAAGAATTGCTTTCAGCAGGGAAATATTAGTAAAAAATGAAAATAAAAAAGCCACCTTTTTCAGAGGTGGCTTTTCTTATTGAATTTAAATTTATTCTTGAACTTTTACGGTAATGGTGATGGTACCGCTTGTTGTAGCCGTTAAAGCTGTTACTCTAAACAACCCTAATTTGCTATCAGCCGTTTTAAAGGCTACCACATCTCCTACAACGAGATTTGTAACTTCACTTGCTGTAAGGGAAGTTGCTGTTTCAACAATCGTTGCATCATCTGTAATAGCATTGAATGTTGTTTCATCCATTGTGACTTTTTTAAATTTCGTGTCACGTTTAGGAGTCATGTCTTTATAATTATTCAATGTGCTTGCTTTTGAAGAATTGGGTGAGAATAACTCAGCCAAATCGCCTCCAGCTTGATAATAATAGATAAAATCAATGGTTGATGAATTAGCTACAGCTTCCGATGATTTATACGTTTTGTTGGTTGATGTGGCATAGGAACCTGCTGCTGCATTATCCTGAGCTGCCATGATAACTGCTGTACTAGTAGTAATCTTGCCGGCAGCAGGAGTTTCAGGAGCTGCTGTGTACTTAATTGTCAAAGTACGGGTGGATTCAGTTCCATTATCAACGGTAACGGTTATTTTGCAATCCTCTGTAATATCATTAACCACTTGAGATAAATGGTAAGAAGTCTTATTGGGGAAAGAAGTGATCGTGCTTCCAACTTGGGAACCTACCGATCCTACAGTCTTGGTTACTTTTACCGTTTTCAAATTTTCAGTGGATGTGATAGTTGCGTTAACCGTATAACTGGTTACACCTTCCGCTAAGGTATACTGGTCATTGGTTACATTGTCAAACGAGATGGTAGCGGGATCTACATCCTCATCGCTACAACTTACAAATCCTGCGCTTACTGCAAATAATGCAGCTACAATAAATAAACTTACTTTTTTCATTCTATTCTTTTTATGATTTTAAAATTCAGTTTTTAAGATTTTGAATTACTCCTTATACGGAAGAAAATACAAAATGTTGTGTTTTGTGTAATTTTTTTTTTCACTTTGTCCAAAATGCATTGTAATAAGTCTGTTTGAAAATGAGAAGAACACGCGCATTTAAAATTAATGATTACTTTTGTAGCCGTCATTATCGAAAATGAAGAACAAGGAGTCGAAGCTGATCCAAAAACGGTTACGTAGTTCGTATGCCACTTCCATCATCAGTATATCATTGGTGTTGTGTATGCTGGGTACCATTGGTATTTTGTTGCTCACCGCCCACCGTATCAGCAAAAATGTAAAGGAGAATGTTGGTTTTTCGGTTTTCCTGAAAGACCAGGTGAAGGAAGCAGATATTTACCGGCTGCAAAAAACGCTGGATGCCGAATCGTACGTGCGGTCGACGCGTTACGTCACCAAGGATGATGCAGCAAAAGAATTCACCGAGGAGTTGGGCGAAGATTTTACCGGTTTTCTGGGGTACAATCCGTTGTCGGCTTCCATCGAAATCAAGTTGGATGCACATTATGCCAATAATGACAGCATCCGGGATATCGAAACCCGCCTGCAATCGTTCGATGAGGTGAAAGAGGTGTCATACCAAAAGTCAATGATCCATATCCTGAACGAAAACATCGAAAAGATCAGTCTTTTTATCCTCGCATTCAGTGCGTTACTTTTTGTTATCGCTGTATCGCTCATTAACAATACCATACGGCTGTCGGTATATTCGCGGCGGCTGTTGATCCGTACCATGCAATTGGTAGGTGCTACCAATACCTTTATCCGCAGGCCGTTCCTTTGGCGTAGTGCGCTGCATGGCATCTATAGCGCTTTTATAGCGATGGCTATACTGGTATTGTCGCTTTATTGGGCCGAAGGACAATTAGAAGGAATATTGAGCGTTAAGGATGTGCAAATACTTGGCGGATTATTTTTAATTGTATTCTTTTTAGGAATTACGCTTAGCTGGATTTCTACATATTTCGCAGTTAATAAATATCTGAATATCAAGACAGATAAATTGTATTATTGATAACCGGTCAATAAATCAAAAATTGAAAATCAAAAATATCAAAATATGGCAACCAATAAAAAAACGGTAAAACAGGGTTCAAATAACATTGATTTTGCCATCGGGAAAGAAAATTTCAAGTACATCGCCATTGGGGTAGTTATCTTAGTCATTGGCTTTTTGTTGATGGCGGGCGGTAAATCTGACGACCCAAATGTATTTAATCCTGATGTATTCAGTTTCAGGAGAATCACGCTTGCCCCAGTCATTGTTGTAGGCGGTTTCATGTTCATCATCTGGGCGATCATGAAGAAACCGAAAGATTGATGATTGAATATCGGAAAATCGTTTAAAATGTTATTCAAGAGAGGTATCAGGGCAACCGCATCAAAAACGTATTAATTTGAGAATCAAATATTTGAAAATTGTGAATTTGATAAATTTGTATTTAGATCATACTTGATTATCAATATTTTAAGACATAAAAATAATTTTGATACGGTTGCCCTGGAGAGGTATTAAATATTTTGGATATTAGGCGTTCACGTATTATCTTTGCCGTAAAGAACAAAAGCTATGGATTTCAAAAAATTGATAGAATTATTGGGTTTTGTTCCTAAGGAAGGCGCTCAAGCGGTGTATCGTAAGAGTTATGCCTCTTGTGGCGGGTATTGTATCGAAGTGGATACCGCCAAACAAACAATAGATTACGGTTTGCTCATCAAAGCCGAAAGCAAGGCTACGCTAAATTTTACGCAGGATGAAAATTGGGTTGTATTGGAATGCATTGACAGACTATTAACAAAAGGCTATCAACCGCAACATATTGTTCTTGAAAAAACTTGGGCTACAGGACATGGTACAAGCGGACGTTTAGATATTTTGGTTACTCGCGAAGACGGGACAGCTTATTTAATGATTGAGTGTAAAACTTCCGGGAAAGAGTTTGAAAAGGCATTTAATCGGATGGAAAAAGATGGCGGGCAGCTTTTTACATACTTTCAACAAGACAGGAATGCAGATATTTTGATGTTATACGCATCAAAACTGCAAGAAAATAAAATTGAATACAGAAATGAAATCGTAAAAATAGAAGATTATTACCGGACAGCCGGAAATGTAGAAGACCTATTCGACCGATGGAACAAAGTAAGCAATACGAATGGCATTTTTGATGCTTGGGTTAGTCTTTATGATTTTCAAAATAAATTACTTACAAAAAAGGATTTAAAAACGCTTTCCGACTCGGACAGTAGTTTTATATTTCATCAATTTTTGGCTATATTACGAAAGCATTCCGTTTCGGACAAGCCTAATGCTTTCAATAAAATCTTCAACCTTTTTTTGGCAAAAATCTATGATGAGCAGGAAAATGAGGATACCGATCATGAACTAAAATTTCAATGGAAAGAAAAGAAAGATAATCCTGTTGATTTTCAGATTCGTTTAATCAACTTGCATAAAGCAGGATTGCTCGCTTTTTTACATAAAGAAATTGAAGGGCTTGAAGATTCCGATTTTGAGTCAAAAAACGAACAGGAAATCGAAAAGCGAAAAAAGAAATGGCTTAAATTCAATAAAATTTTCGACATTAAAGATGTTGTTGATGATGAGTCTTTTGACGACAATTTCAGGGTGCTTAAAGAAGTTGTCCAATTGTTGGAAAAATATCAGGTTCGTTATCCGAGAAAACAGCAACATTTGAGCGATTTCTTTGAGCGGCTTTTAACAACAGGCTTAAAACAAGAAGCAGGTCAATATTTTACGCCGCCGCCTGTTACAAAATTTATTGTAAAATCATTGCCGCTGCTTGATTTAATGAATCGGGAAATAAATCAAGTAGCGCCGAAATTACCTGCTGTAATAGATTATGCTGCAGGTAGCGGCCATTTTGTAACAGAAATAATGGAAGCATATCAAGATATGATTCATTCGCTTGATATTGCATCTTATCTTCCGAATGCTGTGAAAAAAGTAAACGCATGGAGAGAAGATCCCTATTCATGGGCAGCAACGTATGTTTATGGAATAGAGAAAGATTATCGCCTGGTAAAAGTTGCTAAGGTTGGGTGTTACTTCTATGGTGATGGATTGGCGCAAATATTTCATGCCGATGGATTGGATAGTTTTACAAAATCTAATGCATACGATGGCTTATTGAAAGGAACGCCGGATAATCCCGATAATCCCAAGTTTTCCATTGTTGTATCCAATCCGCCGTATTCAGTTACAGCATTTAAAGGCGATACCAAAAATATCGACAAAAATGATTTCGCCCTTTATGAATCATTAACCGACAGGAGTAGCGAAATTGAATGCCTGTTTGTGGAACGCACCAAGCAATTATTGAAAGAAGGCGGGATTGCAGGTATTATTTTGCCGAGCAGTATACTAAGCAACACCGGCATTTATACTAAAACCCGCGAAATTCTTTTTAAAAATTTCGAGATAATTGCTATTGCCGAATTGGGAAGCAATACCTTTATGGCAACGGGAACCAATACGGTTGTCCTGTTCTTAAAGAAACGAACCAAAAAAGACAAAAACGGTAAAACAATTGAAGATTACAAAAATGCTGTTGATGATTTTTCACAAACACTTCAAGACAAAACAATTAACGGAATCGAAAAACCGGTTACGCAATATATATCCCATGTTTGGGAAGGAATTTCATTTGAAGATTATGTTTCGCTGATGAAAAAACAACCGAATGAAACGGTTAAAAAACATGAAATTTTTAAAGATTACGACAAAAAGATAAAAGCTAAAAATGAAGCTGAAAAGCTTATTATTATAGTCGAAAAAGAATTGGAGAAAATTTTCTATTTCATTTTGGCTTTTCCCCAAAAGAATGTAGTAATCGTAAAATCGGGCGACAAAGATATTGAAAAAAGATTTTTAGGTTACGAATTCAGTAATCGCCGTGGCAGCGAAGGTATGCATCCCATACAAAGAGGCAAAACCATTGACGAATGCACACAACTTTTCGATAACGAACAATTTGAAAATCCCGAAAAAGTAAGCTCCTATATTTACCAAGCCTTTAAAGGAAATCACAGCAAACCTATCCATCTCAAATTAGAAAAACATGTCTTCCGCATGGATTTGGTGGACATGATGACTTTCGACCGTGTAGATTTTGAGAAGAATATTTCGCTGGCGATTAAAAAAAAAATGAAGGTTGAGGATATTTGGGGAACAAAGAAATTGCAACTATTATCTGACATCTCTAATATTGTAAAAGGAACTTCCATAACCAAAGAAAAAACAAAGCAAGGGAGTATTCCTGTTATCGCAGGTGGGCAAGAGATTGCTTATTATCATAACGAATCAAATCGGCAAGGTAACGTTGTAACAGTTAGTGCATCCGGAGCATATTCAGGTTTTGTAAATTATTTTGAAATGCCCGTTTTTGCCTCAGATTGTAATACAGTACAATCAAAAAATGAAGATCTAATTTCAACAAAATTGATTTATTTGTTCTTGAAATCTATTCAAAATGAGATTTATAAGCTTCAAAAAGGGCAAGCACAACCACATGTTTACGGTGAAGATTTAGCTCAAATCAAAATTCCTCTTCCACCCAAAGATATTCAAGAAAAAATTGTTTCGGAAATCGAAGTGTTGGAAGAAAAAGAGAGGAAGGTAAGAGAAATAGTAAAGAGTCTAAAAAACGAGATTGCAACCAAATTCAATACAAATACTACAAATAACGATGAATTGCTAAAACTTGGCGAGGCCTGTGAAATGAAAGCCGGACAATTCGTAAAAGTTGGTGATATCAGTGAGAAAAATCAACTTGGACTATATCCGTGTTATGGCGGTAATGGATTGAGAGGATACGTTAAAACTTATACTCACGAAGGCATTTATCCTTTGATTGGCAGACAAGGCGCCTTGTGTGGGAATGTTCATTTGGTTAACGGTAAGTTTCATGCTACGGAACACGCTCTTGTAGCTACTCCTAAAATGAATATTGATGTAATTTGGTTGTATCATAAATTAGTTTCAATGAATTTGAATCAATTTGCCACAGGAACTGCTCAACCGGGACTTTCAGTGATAAATCTTACCCCTATTCAAATTTCGATTCCTTCTCTTTCCGAACAGCAAAAAATAGCTTCTGAAATAGAAAAAATAGGAACAGAAATTGTGATCTTGGAAAAAAAGTTGGCGGAAATTCCAAAACAAAAAGAAGACATATTAAGGAAATATTTGTAAAAAAAGAATGCACGAATTAAACGAACAAGAGATAGTCCGGAGGAATTCCCTTACCGAAATGCGGAACCTGGGAATTGAACCTTATCCGGCAGCAGAATACCCGGTAAATATTACTACCAAAGAAATATTGGACAATTACAGTCCTGAAACCGAAAACTATCAGGATGTGAGTATCGCAGGACGCATCATGAGCCGCCGTATCATGGGTAGTGCGTCTTTCATGGAGTTGCAGGATGCTACCGGTCGCATACAATTATACATCAAGCGCGATGACCTTTGTCCCGGTGAGGATAAGACTCTATACAACACCGTGTTCAAGCGTCTGTTGGACATTGGCGATATCATTGGTGTGAAAGGCTTTGTGTTCATCACACAGATGGGCGAAACATCTATCCATGTGAAGGAATTGACGGTACTTAGCAAATCGTTGCGCGTGCTGCCGATTGTGAAGGAAAAAGACGGGCAGGTGTTCGACGCTTTTACCGATCCCGAACAACGTTATCGTATGCGTTACGTCGATCTGCTGGTAAACCCGCAGGTGAAGGATACATTTGTGAAACGCACGCAGGTGATCAATACCATGCGCGATTTCTTTAATTCGAAAGGCTATATTGAAGTAGATACGCCTGTATTGCAGCCTATTCCCGGCGGTGCTGCCGCACGACCCTTTATCACGCATCACAACGCACTCGATATCCCTTTATATCTCCGTATTGCCAATGAATTATACCTGAAACGCCTGATTGTAGGTGGCTTTGACGGCGTATACGAGTTCTCGCGCAATTTTCGCAACGAAGGGATGGACCGAACGCATAACCCGGAGTTTACGGTGATGGAAATTTATGTAGCCTACAAGGACTACAACTGGATGATGAATTTCACCGAGGAAATGATTGAGCGTGTGGCGTTGGCGTTGCATGGAACCGCCAAGGTACAGGTGGGCGATAAGGAAATCGACTTCAAACGTCCGTTCCGCCGCCTGCCGATGCTCGAAGCCATCAAGGAATATGCCGGGGTGGACGTTGCGGGCATGGATGAACCGCAACTGCGCGACACCTGCCGGAAGATGAACGTTCCTATCAATGACACCATGGGCAAGGGAAAGCTTATTGATGCCATATTTGGCGAAAAGTGCGAAGAGCATTTGGTGCAGCCTACATTTATTATTGATTATCCCATTGAGATGTCTCCCTTATGCAAGCGTCACCGTACTAATCCCGAACTTACCGAACGTTTCGAGTTGTTCGTGAATGGTAAGGAGCTTTGCAACGCCTATTCGGAGTTGAATGATCCGATCGACCAGTTGGACCGGTTTCATGACCAATTGAAGCTTAGCGAGAAAGGCGACGACGAAGCGATGTTTATTGACACGGATTTCGTTCGTGCCCTCGAATACGGCATGCCGCCTACGTCGGGAATGGGTATCGGCGTTGACCGGCTGGTGATGTTGATGACCAATCAGGCATCCATTCAGGATGTATTGCTTTTCCCACAAATGAGGCCCGAAAAGAAAATGAAACGGGACACGGCGGAAACATATACCGCAGCGGGTATTCCTACCGAATGGGTGGAGCCATTGCAAAAAATGGGATTTCAGACTGTGGAAAGCATCAAGGCCGCATCGCCGGGCAAGTTATTCAACGACTTGTGCGGGTACAACAAAAAGAATAAACTGGGACTGAAAAATCCCACGGCAGACGATGTGAAAGCCTGGATAGGCGCTTGACTTATATGGTTTTAAAAATCTGCTGGGTCTTTGAGTTCTGTGATGAAAAAATGCATTATTTTTGTAGATAATATCAATGATATGAAACAAGTTGGTGTAGAGGGTATTTATCATGCCATTCTCTTATTATCGGAAGCCGAGCAGGAGGATTTATATTTGCGTATGCAAAAGAAGCTGCACAAGAGCCAGCCGGAAATTGTTGCATATACAATGATGGGTAAACCGCTTACGCAAAAGCAATACATGCAGGAAATCGATCTTGGCCTTCGGCAAATCGAACGAGGAGAAACAATTTCTGATGAAGATCTACAAAAAGAGATAGACACCTGGTGAAAAAATATGCACTCAGGTGGACTCAAGCAGCCCGCGACGATTTAAAATCCGTTTTTGACCATGTTTGCAAGACGGATGCTAAAAGGCAGGCGCATTATGTTGTTTCGGAAATCAGGCAACAAGCGCTGAAAGCGACTATACTCCCAGATCTACATGCCAGAGAACCGAAAGCAAAGGATGTGGATAACATACGGTTTACAGTTAAATGGCGATATAAGCTTATTTTTGAAATAAAAGGGAATATCGTCTACATTGTCCGAATTTTCCATACCGCTCAAGACCCTGACAAATTGACACTTGATTCTTAATTTCAATTAAACATGAAAATATTTTTCACCACTTTATTTCTTGCGGCGTCGATGATTCTGCATGCCAATCCTTGGTCGCCTCGCGTTGAGGCTGGTTTGGGTTCTTTGCAGAAATGGTATAATCCCAAAACATGCCTTTGGGAAACTACGGGCTGGTGGAATGCAGCCAATATCACCACTGCATTGATCCGTTATTCGGCAGTGAGCGATTCGCAAAAATATTTGCCGTTGATTGACCAGGTATTCGAACACAACAAGGATTTCATCCTTCATGGGAAAGACGGTAAACCGGATGTCCAAATGAAAAATTTCCTGAACGAATATTACGATGACGAAGGTTGGTGGGCATTGGCTTGGATTGACGCATACCGGCTTACCAAGCAGAAAAAATACCTGGAAATGGCACAAACTATTTTCAAGGATATGACTACCGGGTACGATCAAACCTGTGGTGGCGGAATTTACTGGAAAAAGCCGCAACAATACAAGAATGCAATTGCCAACGGGTTGTTTATGCTTACGGCGCTGCGTTTACATCAGGAAGCGCCCAAGACAAAGATTGCCGGTAAGAAACCTTTGCAATGGGGCGAATTGGTTTGGAAATGGTTCCGCGAAACAGGAATGATCAACCGCGAAACATGGCTGGTGGAGGATGGCCTCAAGGATTGCCAACCAAACCGTAACCAGAATTGGACATATAACCAGGGTGTTCCTATTGCCGTGATGTGTGAACTGTATCGTATCAAAGGCGACAAGGAGGCGTTGAAAATGGCGGAAGAGTTAGCACAAGCTGCCATGACCAAAATGGTAACTCCGAAAGGTATCTTGAAAGAAAAGAACGAACCGAACATGGGTGCCGACGGGCCGCAATTCAAGGGTATTTTTATCCGTCACTTGGCATTACTATACCAAGTCACTAAGAAAGAAGAATATAAAACTTTCATTTTGAAAAACGCTGAATCAATCTGGGTAAATGGGCGTAATCCGAATTCATCGCAATTTGGTGGCGTATGGGGCGGACCGTTCGATCAAACAGATGCCTCACGCCAGAGTTGTGCTTTGGATTGCCTCATCGAAGCTATGAATTTATCGAAATAGAACACGGATGACACGGGTTAAACGGATCAACACGGATTTGATTTTAAATAAATCAGTGCTTTTTGTGCTGTTTGTGTTTTATCAAGATAAAATCAGTGTAAATCAGTTTAATCAGTGTCATCCGCATTCTATTAATACCATTAAAATCAAAAGTAATGACCCTTGCAGTAATTGGTAGTGGAAGTTGGGCTACAGCCTTGGTGAAAGTGCTCTGCAACAATGTCCGGCAACTCAATTGGTATATCCGTGAGCCGGAAATACGGGAATCAGTTTCCATGTACCAAACCAACTGTAAATACATGAGCTCAATACAGCTCGACACCACCAAGGTGAAGGTTTTCGACGATGCCGACGATGCCGTGCGGCATTCAGACGTGTTGTTGTTTGTGGTTCCGGCGGCTTTCCTGAAAGTCACCACCGAAAGCATGTCCGTTAAGTTTACAGACAAAATGGTGTTTTCGGCCATCAAAGGGATTGTGCCCGGCGAGAATATTACTGTGGGCGAATATTTCAACCAGCGTTTTGACTTGCCTTTTGACCATTTTGGTGTAGTGTCGGGGCCAACGCATGCTGAGGAAGTAGCGTTAGAACGACTCTCGTACCTTACTGTGGCTTGCAAGGAACGTGAGATGGCCGAACTGATGGCTGCACAACTTAATTGCCGTTATATCCGTACTGTGATTTCAACCGATATTTACGGCATTGAATATGGCGGAATCATCAAGAATATAGTAGCCCTATGTGCCGGTGTGGCGCACGGATTAGGCTATGGCGATAATTTTACGGCAGTGTTGGTATCTAACGGTTTCGCCGAAATCAAACGTTTTATTGAGCAAAGCTATCCGGCCGAACGGACAGTGGAACAGTCGGCTTATCTGGGTGACCTACTGGTGACCTGTTATTCGCAATTCAGCCGTAACCGTACATTCGGGACGATGATTGGCAAAGGCTATTCTGTTAAATCAACCCAATTAGAGATGAACATGGTGGCCGAAGGTTACTATGCCGCCGCCTGTATGCACGAAATCAACAAACGTTACAATATCGACCTCCCGATTGTGAATGCGGTATATAATATGTTGTATGAAAAGATATCGCCGGCAGTGGAAATCCGTTTGCTGAGCGAAAGGTTTAAATAATTCATTTCCATTGTTTACCGACGAGTATTTCATGCGCGAAGCGCTTAAGGAAGCGCATAAGGCCTTAGAAAAGGACGAGATTCCCGTAGGTGCAGTTGTGGTTGCAGGTAATCGTATCATTGCACGTGCTCATAACCTGACGGAAACACTCAACGATGTGACCGCTCATGCTGAAATGCAGGCCATCACTGCCGCAGCTTCCTACATTGGCGGGAAATACCTGAAAGACTGCACACTTTATGTAACACTTGAACCTTGCACGATGTGTGCCGGTGCACTTTATTGGGCACAGGTCACAAGGGTTGTTTACGGTGCTGAGGATGCAAAACGGGGGTTTTCGCTGAATCCTGTTTTGCTGTTGCATCCGTCTACTGTGCTGACAACCGGTATCCTCGAACCGGAATGTGCTACCTTACTGACTGATTTTTTCAAGAAAAAACGAAAATAGGCAGGTTTGGGATAACAAAATATACATAACTTTGTTGCATAGCTATATAGCCTATTGAATATGCGACACAAGCAAACAAACAAATATAGCTACCCGTTGGAGGTAGTGACCTCGTTGCCCGATTTGATGCGCTTCGAGTATATGGTGCAGGCCGGGAACATCCTGCCCAATCATCCGATTTATTCGATCCTTGCGGGACGTCATGCCGCCAAGATGCGTGGCCGTGGGCTTGATTTTGAAGAAGTGCGTCCGTATGTTCCGGGCGACGACATCCGTAATATCGACTGGAAAGTAACCGCACGTACCGGAGAAACATATTCGAAAGTGTTCAACGAGGAAAAAGAACGCCCTACATTTGCTATCCTCGACCAGAGTTCCTGTATGTTTTTTGGTTCGCAGCGTTTTGTAAAATCAGTATCGGCGGCACATGTGGCAGCCCTTGCCGCTTTTTATACAATTAAGCGGGGCGACCGTTTTGGCGGGTTGATTTTCAATGACGATACCCACGATTACATCGCGCCCAAGCGCAGCAAATCGTTGGTGGAACATTTCATGCAATTAGTGGTGAGCCATAACGAGCACCTACCACAACGCAAGGTATTGAAACCCGATACCAACCGCATCAACGAGATGCTGCAACGTGCCCGGTCGTCCATCACGCATGATTATGTGGTAACAGTAATCAGCGACATGTTCAACCTGAATGATGATAGCAAACATTATCTACGCAGTATGGCCTACCACAACGATGTGATGTTGGTTCACATCGAAGACCCGATGGATAGTCAATTACCCGACGGACGGTTGGTACTCACCGACGGCAACCGGCAGATTTTATGGAACAACAGCAAGAACGGCTGGGGTAAGAAATATACCACGGATTACGAACAAAAAAGAGCCTCGATGATTGAGGAATTTAAACACTATAAAATTCCTGTTTCGGTGATGGATACCGCTACTCCGATTGAAGAACAGGTGATTCAAAAAATAGGACGGCATTTGGCACTTTAAATTAAGGATATGAATTCAAGATAATATTTTGTAACTTTGTAGGAAAATAGATTTCATATTTAAGCGTTCCTTGTGAATTATGGACAAAAAGAACTTTCCCAACGAATTTGAAGAAACTCCATGGATATACCCATTGATCAACAAGGGTACCATTGATATTATGGATCTTGCAGACAAGGTTGCGAGCGAAACAGGGCAGGATACGGAAAAGGTAAAAGGCCTCATCCGACTTTACAATGAATCTGTACTTAAGTTTCTCAAGCAAGGAAATTCAGTGGAGTATTTTGGAATGGGTTTTTTATACCCCACGCTAAATGATGACGGAGAGTTGATTGATGTCAGCTTTGAGGCATCGGAAGAATTCCTAAAAAAGATGGAGGATAGCATGCGAAACAATCCTTCGCTGAATTAATTGCCAACTTGTAAAGTTTCTAAATATTTTGTGGATGTCATGTCCGCAAACAAGTGGTAGATTGTATCTGCGTGTTCGCACACGATATAAACATAAAAAGCTGTTTCAATCATCGAAACAGCTTTTTATGTGAAAACTCAGGAATGAATTACTTTCCCGGGCGTAATTTACGAACCTGTGCACCAGCCTGCCAGATTTCCGTCTCGCGCAAATCTTTCAGTTCTTTTTCCAGTTCGGCTTTATAGTTCGGGCCACCGGTTGAGTCGAGTACGCGTTTGCATTCGCGGCCGTCCTTCACGCGGGCATAGAGGTCTTCGAATACGGGCATTACAGCTTCGGCAAAACGGGGTCTCCAGTCGAGGGCGCCACGTTGCGCGGTTGCTGAACAGTTACTGTACATCCAGTCCATACCGTTTTCGTCAACCAGACGGATCAAGCTCTGGGTGAGTTCTTCAACGGTTTCGTTGAAGGCTTCGCTGGGAGTGTGGCCATTGTCGCGTAGCACTTTGTATTGAGCATCCATAATGCCTGCCAAAGCGCCCATCAGTACGCCGCGTTCGCCGGTGAGGTCACTATACACTTCCTGTTCGAAAGTAGTCGGGAATAAATAACCCGAACCTACGGCAATACCAATCGCTAACGTCCGCTCTAATGCACGTCCTGTAGCATCCTGGAAAACAGCATAACTTGAGTTGATACCTGTACCTGCCAGAAAGTTGCGGCGTACGCTGGTACCCGAACCTTTTGGTGCAACTAAGATCACATCAACATCAGCCGGAGGGATAACGCCGGTTTGATCCTTGTAGGTGATGGAGAAACCGTGCGAGAAATACAAAGCATCGCCTTTGTTCAGGCAAGGTTTGATCACCGGCCACAGTGTGCGTTGTGCTGCGTCCGAAACCAGATATTGTATGATGGTTGCTTTCTTAGCTGCTTCTTCAATCGGGAAAAGCGTTTCGCCCGGTACCCAGCCGTCGGCTATAGCCTTGTCCCAGTCGGCTTTGAACTCGGGAGCTTGCCCGATGATGACGCTGAAGCCATTGTCGCGCATGTTGAGCGACTGAGCCGGGCCCTGCACACCATAACCGATCACAGCGATGGTTTCGTTCTTTAAAATCTCGCGAGCCTTGCTTACAGGAAATTCTTCGCGTGTTACTACATCTTCTACTACTCCGCCAAAATTAATTTTTGCCATTTGTTTTTACTTGTTATTGAATTAATTATCTATAATCTATTATTGTTAAATTGTCTAAAGTATTATTTGACTGCTTCAATCCTGTCTGAATACACATTAACAAGCGTATTATTTGCACCCAATTGTTCGATGTCACTCCATATTCTCGATAGCAATTCGTGAAATTTATTCATTTTCAAATTGCCGAACTTTAAATGGATTACTTTGGGAAGATGTCCACCAGACAATACTTTAAGAGAGAAGTCTGCATCTTTTGTGATAATAATCAAATGATTGTTTTTGGCATACTCCCATATTTCATCATCAGACATAGTATCATCAATATCTTTCACATGTACATAATCGCTATTGTTCCATAACCCGAAATAGTACGGCAGGTTTGCGTCGATTAAGTACTTCGCCATTATGCTATGGATTTAATCGAATATTGATGATTCATCAATGATGCCGCAAAACTCAAACAGGCAAATATATCCTTTTCTTCCAGGCTCGGATATTGAGCAAGTATCTCCTCGATGGTATCGCCAGCACTTAAAAACTCTAAAATGGTCTGTACGGTAATACGTTTACCCCGTATGGTCGGCTTCCCGTTACACACAGCATTATCGATGGTTATTCGTTCATTCAGGTATTCCATAATGATCTTTTTTATGTTATTTCCTAAACTATTATTTGTTTAAATTGTCGGTCAATCGTTTGAAATCTTCAGATTCAGCAGATTATTCATCAACCCTTTTTTGCGTTTTTATACGCCATATATCAGGATTACGATGAGTGCTTATAACTGCGAATTTCAACTTCTTTTCTTTCTTCATTAATGGTAAAATGTACCATGTATGGAAATTTTCTTATCGGTATACATCTAATTTGATTGTATCGGATGCTATATATGTGCGGAAAGGCCTCTAATTGGTCGATTTGCCCGCAAACAATAATCTTAAAACTGTCGCCTAATCCTGGGTTTTGTGCTTCATACCAAGCCACAATTTCCTATCGGCCAGAACTTCTTTCCTGATCCTTACAACATAAGACATCACTATAACAACTTTTTTTGCCTCTTTCCAATCCAGCCAGCCTTCAGGGTCTGTTTTGGCATGCTCCAGACGCTTCAACACCAATTCCTGATGTTCAATGGGTATTTCGGGAAAGTCAGCATCGTCATAATTTTCTAAAGGAACGATCAAATAAGCTTTTTTACGTCCTCTTTGAATGATTACACGCTCATTGGCATCAGCTAAATCAAAGTATTTCTTTGATCTTTCCTTAAATTCCTTTGTACTTATCGCCTTCATGATCCTGTTTTTCTGACAAAAATAAGACTTTACATTGACACATGAAAATCAAATGCATGACTAAAATCAATTTGTTTATGTCACTCATCCAATAACTGATCGCGCTTCACCTTTTCTTCCATCACGGACAGCATATCGCTTAGCCGTTCTACCTTTTCCCTGGTGATGGCCACACGTCCCGAGCGGATAAATTGCAGTACACCCACCCGTTCGCTCAGTTCCTTGAACATAGCCTGTGTATCGGCATAATGTCCTGTCTTTGAGAATACGGTGAAATCCTTGGTCATTTCAACTACGTGCGCATTGTAACGGCTCACAATATCCTCGATGGAGCCGAGTTGCAACAGCTTGTCGGTAGCCACCTTGTACATGGCTATTTCCTGATGCACCAGTCCTTCGTTGGTGTTGCAGTATGCCTTGATGATACCCACACGCTTGTCGATTTGCTTCACTACCTTTTCGATAGTGTCGGGGTCGGAAAATGCCGTGATGGTGAACTTGTGGATGCCTTCGATAGCCGACGGCGATACGGAAAGTGTTTCAATATTCAACCGACGGCGTGTGAAAATGATGGTGATTTGATTGAGCAAACCAACCGTGTTTTCCGAAAAAATAGTGATGGTATATAATGTCTTGTTTTCCATGGCGAAAATTCAATTCAAAATTTAAAAATTCCATGATTCCAAATTCAAAGATACATCATCCATTGGTGGAATTTTGAATCTTTGAATCAGGAATCTAATTTTATTCATCTCCTAACATAATATTGGTAACACAAGTACCTGCGGGTGTCATCGGGTACACCATGCCTTTTTTCTCGACGGTTACCTCGAGCAGATATGAGCCCTTGGTGTTCAGCATCTCGGCGATGGCCGCATCGAGGTTGGCGCGTTCGGTCACTTTCCTTCCGGGGATGCGGTAAGCCTCGGCAATCTTTATGAAGTCGGGGTTTAGCATTGGTGTTTCGGAATAACGCTTCTCATGGAACAGCTCCTGCCATTGGCGTACCATCCCCAAATAACTATTGTTCATCAGAATGATTTTTACCTCGGTGCCCGATTGCATAATGGTTCCAAACTCCTGGATAGTCATTTGCAGACCACCGTCGCCCACAAAAAGGCATACCGTGCGGTCGGGTGCTCCAATCTTGGCCCCGATGGCTGCCGGCAGACCAAAGCCCATAGTTCCCAATCCGCCGGAAGTCACCGCACTGCGGGTACGATTATACTTGAAATAGCGGACACCCATCATCTGGTTTTGACCTACGTCGGTTACCATAATGGCGTCATTGCCGGTCGCTTCGGTTACTTTATTCACCACTTCGCCCATCTTGATAGGGCCTTCGGTGGAATAAAGTTCGGAGTTGATGACTCTTTCCATTTCCTTATCATGCAACGGTTTGAAACTATCGCGCCATTCTGTATGTTTGTTTTCTTTCAACAAACTGGTAACAGCAGCGAGCGTTTCCTTCGCGTTACCTAATACGGCTACTGTCGTCTTTACATTCTTGTCGATCTCGGCCGGGTCTATATCGAAATGGATGATTTTAGCCTGTTTCGCGTAGGTTTTCAGGTCGCCTGTTACGCGGTCGTCGAAGCGCATGCCAATGGCAATCAACACATCACATTCGTTGGTTTTGAGGTTGGGTGCGATGTTGCCATGCATGCCAAGCATCCCTACGTTGAGTGGCTCGTCCGATGGAAGTGTCGACAACCCGAGGATGGTGGAACCTGCCGGAATGTCCGCTTTATGGAGGAAAGCCAGCAATTCCTTTTCGGCGTTGCCGATGATAACACCTTGTCCAACCAAAGCTAAAGGCTTTTTGGCACCATTAATAATATGTGCAGCCTCGGAGACGGCATTTACTTCTAGTTCGGGAACAGGAATATAGCTGCGGATATGCGTTACCTTTTGCGGTTTATATTCTATCTTGTTGAGTTGCGCATCCTTGGCGAAATCAAGCACTACCGGTCCCGGACGTCCTGTGGATGCAATATAGAATGCCCGTGCTACCGCCCATGCTACATCTTCAGCCGAACGTATCTGGTAAGCCCATTTGGTGACCGCTTGTGTGATACCTACCAAATCCGTTTCTTGGAAAGCATCGGTGCCCAGCAGCGACGAAGTTACTTGACCTGCAATAACCACCATCGGGGTGCTGTCGATCATCGCATCGGCGATACCGGTGATGGTATTGGTTGCTCCCGGACCTGAGGTAATCAGCACCACACCCGTCCGTCCCGACACTCGTGCATAACCCTGCGCTGCGTGTGTGGCACCCTGTTCGTGGCGCACCAACACATGACGCAACTGCTTTTTGTAATCGTACAAAGCATCGAATACGGGCATGATGGCGCCTCCCGGATATCCGAAAATCGTGTCGACCCCTTCGTTGATTAACGAGCGCATCAGGGCCTCGGAACCTGTAATGTGTTTTTCAGACATATTGATTGTTATTTTGTTGCTATTCTATAATTCTTACTGCACCTTTATCCGCCGAACTTACCATCGAAGCATACGCTTTCAATGCTTTGGATACTTCGCGTTGACGGTGCGGCGGTGTGAAAGCCTTGTCGCCACGAGCCTTTTCTTCGTTACGACGTTTGGCTAACTCTTCGTCACTCAGCAATACATTGATTTTCCTTTCGGGAATATTGATTTCGATAAGGTCACCGTCGCGGAGCAAACCGATGTTACCACCGGCAGCAGCTTCGGGTGAGATATGCCCGATGGACAATCCCGATGTGCCGCCTGAGAAACGGCCGTCGGTGATCAGGGCGCATTCCTTGCCTAAGTGTTTTGATTTGATGTATGACGTGGGATAGAGCATTTCCTGCATACCCGGCCCGCCTTTGGGACCTTCATGTGTGATGACCACCACATCGCCGGCTATGATCTTTCCGCCAAGGATGCCATCACAAGCAGCTTCCTGCGAGTCGAAAACTTTAGCTGGGCCTTTGAACGTCATCAGGCTTTCGTCCACACCGGCGGTTTTAATGACGCAGCCATCCTGTGCGATGTTGCCTTTTAATATGGCCAAGCCGCCATCCTTGGTATAGGCGTGCGCTACGTCGCGGATACAGCCGGTAGCACGATCTTTATCCAATTCAGGATAATATTTATCTTGCGAAGCCATTTCAAGATTGAAACGTCCAGCCGGAGCCGATTTGTATTTGAATACAGCATCGTGCGAAATATTTGGGTTCATGACATCGAATTTGTCGATGACTTTTGCAAGGGTCAACCCATCAACACGGTTCACTGAAGTATCCACCAGTCCGGCACGAGCCAGTTCACCCATGATGGCGATGATACCTCCGGCGCGGTTCACATCCTCGATGTGGTACTTTTGCGTATTGGGCGCCACTTTGCTGAGGCATGGCGTTTTCCGCGAAAGCATATCGATATCGTCCATGGTGAAATTGGCGCCAGCTTCCTGTGCTACAGCCAACAGGTGTAGCACGGTGTTCGACGAGCCGCCCATGGCAATGTCAAGTGTCATGGCATTGAGGAAAGCGGCGCGGGTAGCGATGTTGCGGGGTAGAACGCTTTCGTCGCCATCCCGGTAATACTTGTATGCATTATCAACAACCAGTTTGGCAGCATCCTTGAACAACTGCTTGCGGTTGACGTGCGTGGCTACGATGGTGCCATTACCCGGCAAAGCAAGGCCGATGGCTTCGTTGAGGCAGTTCATCGAATTGGCGGTGAACATACCCGAGCACGAACCGCAAGTGGGACACGCGGCTAATTCAAGTTTTCGTACATCGTCGTCGGCAACGCTCTCGTCGGCAGCTTTCACCATGATGTCAATCAGGTCGTAATAATTGTCGCCGAGTTTACCGGCTTCCATCGGGCCGCCCGATACGAATACCGCAGGGATGTTCAGGCGCATGGCAGCCATCATCATACCCGGCGTAATCTTATCGCAATTGCTGATACAGATCATCGCATCGGCCTTGTGCGCGTTACACATGTATTCCACGCTGTCGGCAATCAGGTCGCGCGAAGGCAGTGAATACAGCATCCCGTCGTGTCCCATAGCAATCCCGTCATCGATGGCGATGGTGTTGAATTCGGCAGCAAAGCAGCCTAATTTTTCAATCTCGGTCTTCACAAACTGCCCGATGTTATGCAGGTGCACATGTCCCGGCACAAATTGGGTAAACGAGTTGACTACTGCGATGATGGGTCTGCCGATTTGCTCGGCTTTCATACCGTTAGCACGCCATAGGCTCCGGGCCCCAGCCATCCGCCGTCCTTGTGTGCTGGTGGCACTGCGTAATGGATTTTTATATTCGCTCATATTGTTATGAATTACTGTCGGTTTTCAAACTAAAAAACCCCTCTCACTTGATGCGAGAAGGGTTTTTTTATTTTACGATTATGTCAATACACCATCCTCACATCAGTTTTTAACCAATGACCACCACCACAATGGTGTTAAGGATGAGGAAATTACATATCATTTTTAATATCTTTTATGTTGTACAACACATTTGCAAATGTACATACTTATTTTTATTTACAATGGGTGAAGTGTTTTTTTTTCAAAAAAATATCACCAAAAATCATAAAACAATATCGTTGACCATGTGGAGAACCATGAA
>JAVBSH010000164.1:0-34022 GCA_031547085.1 Bacteroidales bacterium | reverse complement strand
CGCAGTCATCACGGCTCCCATGATAATTGGCATCCATACTATCTCCCCGCTTGGATCGGTATAAGTTAGCGGGTTATTTCTTGCGTAGGAATACCTGTTGTAGTCCTGGCTGAAAGCCCCATCAGCTACATACGGGTCGGGGCTTAAGAAACGCCCTACCACCGGATCGTAAATCCGGCCGTTCATGTTGATCAGGCTGAATTCATCCAGGTGCTCGTGGCCGGTGTAACCACGGTCGAATATCAAAGAACCCTGTACAAGCTCGCGGCGGCCCCAAGCATCGAAACTGCATTTCTGCACGATGTTGCCCGAAGCGTCGGTAACCACTGCAAGGCTGCCCAAGTGGTCGGGATGTACGTAATAGAATGTATTGGCGTTATTTTGCCTTACAAGGATGGCATTTAGTCCATCGCTCCCGCCAAGGTAGTACAATTCCCGGGTAACCCCGCCTTGCATGATCCGCTCGTAATTACCTGCAAAGATAACCTTTTGTAGAACATTTCAAAGAACTTATCTCAAGCGGTAATTGTAAGTAAGTAACATTGTAACTTAGCGAAGCGGTCCCGCGACCGGAGAAAGTAAATGCCACTCATCATGGGGTATTTCACATTCCGCTTTTTTTATGGAAATTACTTTTTTACTTCAATTTCTATATATTTAGTGCAATCGTTTTTCATTTCTTTATTTGAGTCAATTAAAATAGCAGCTCCGCCATTGCTAACTATATCTTTAACCAGCGCATAAAAATTTTGCGCTTCTTTAGGATGTATTCCAACAAAATCAAAAATAATATACTGATAATGAGATAAGCCAACATATAAGCTTAAAAGCTTATAACTGGAATTACTCAACAATTTTAATTTTGAATTGGGAGTAATATAGTCTTCTTTGTAAATATTATTTGCAATACAATTGGAATGATTTGCATATTTCCTCAAAAAGGCACCAACTGTTGGGGGACAAAACATTTTTACTAACCATCTATTGCATATTTTTCCAATATATATAACTGGTTTGTAAACATATATTGAATTGTTTTCTAACTTACGAGTAACTTGTTTTATTATTTTTTCCTTAAGTTGATAAAAATGAGCACCTCCACAAAGATTGATTACGACAATTTCACTTTCAGATAAGGAGAAAGGTGGAAAGTAATATTGACCTATCTTTTTCCCTTTAAAATCAATTAACATAAAACAAAGTATTATAAATATTACAGACCAAAACGCCACCATTGCCATACGTGAAAAGTGGGGGTTGCATTTTGAATGTTTAATGGTGAATTTATTATTATCCGACCAACATTTCCTGTACCGCCCATATATCCAGGGATTGGAGACAGTAAATTTTGTGGAACAGAAAATTCGATGTATGCCCCTTTCCCAAACTGTCCCACATTAACCTTATTTGGAGATAAAAAAGGAGATACCTCCATATCTACTCCAATTGGAGCGGTTCTCGATGGGTAAATAACGCCACTTGACTTAATATTCGACATTGCAGAGGGAGAAGTATGATGACGAACGCGTATTTCTCCCCTCAGGTCCTGTATTGGTCTTGATTTTAGTCCCGATCGCAGAGGTTTTTGAATTACTTCTACCTCCCTTTCGTTGATCACCGGCTTGCCATTTATTTCAGCCTTCAATTTCCCGGCGTCAAACCTAATACTTTAATTGGACACCAAATAATTCTGATAAAATAGGTCTTTCAAGAACTGCTGATTCTTACTAAATCATTTTACTGCTCTACAATCGTTTCTTTTATATGTATCACTAATGCAATCTCCAGTTCTGACTCTCTTTTATAAAAATTTTCATCAAGTTCTTCTAACAAATTATATTGTTCTTCACCCCATGTCGATATTATATCATTTCTTTCCCCCATATTCAATGGAGGTGTTTCATTAGGAAATAATTGATTAATCCGTTGTAACAAAAACGCGATATCAGGGAATCCTAGTATCATCAAATCCTCGATTGTTTCTTTATTATACTCAGCATCAGAATTATAATAGTGACTAACAAGTCCTCCATTATCCACAGAGCCAATTAAGGATTGAATATTAAACCATATTCTTTCATTAGGAGTTAACGAAGAATAATTTGCACATCCTTTATCGACTATTTTAGCCCATTTTTCATGAAAATCAATTATACTTTTGGAATTCATTTTTATAATCTTTTAGTTAACTTTACTTATTAGATAATAATCTTGCACTTGGTTTTACCTATAGAAATACAAAAAACCTATAATGTTGTTAAAAACCATACCATGATTTTAGTCTAAGAGCTTCTTGATATATTTGCATTTTTGTAGGGGCAGAATATGTGTCAAAAAAAACTTTCCATGCTTGATTGTATTGATTAGCATTTTTCAAATGCGATGTCGTTTCCCACCATACACCATAACGATTAACATCAACTCCAGCACGTGAAAATTTCTCTGCAAAAGTCTGTGGGAAAACATGATGTGCCTGTGCGTTTGCGGGGTTGATACCTGATGCTTCTACAAGGCTTTGTCTGAAATTATCTGCCCTGATGTATTTTATTTCATCAGTTTGAGGATTTAAAAGGACTTGTCGTTTTGTATTGTCCAAAACATACATTCCTTCCTCCGGGTCATGTAATGTTAACCTTGCTGGTTTTGCTTTCAATCCCTTGGTATCAAGTTCCGGTTTGGATGATTTCAACTGTAATCCGGGTTGTGAAGCAGGTGTAGTGAGAGGTGCCTTGGGAACCTTGATATCCCCGTTGATGAAGCTTCTTCCATGAATGGACGCGTTAATTCCCTGCAGAGTGCCAGCCGTAAGCATGGATGTAAGCGTACCGGTAAGCAGTTCTTTACCCGAAATTAACGGATCGCCAAAATACGCTGTATTGGCCATGCTGGTATACATGGTGCCGGTGTAATAACTAACACCTCCGGATACTGCGCCTCCGATAAGGCCTCCGGCTCCGGCTGAAACTGCCGCCGTACCACCAAAAACCCCCATTGCAGCGCCACCGGTAGCTGCTGTTATGGCACCACCGGCCGCTCCAATGCCAAAGGCCGCAACCCCGTCCCAGAAGCCACGGAATTGTTTCCAATGAACTACGGTATTGACAATCCCTCCGACAACCGCTCCGACAACTATATGTACCCATTCCCCGTCCGGGTCGGTATAAATGAGCGGATTATTCCTTGCGTAGGAATATCTGTTGTAGTCCTGACTGAAAGTCCCATCGGCTACATACGGATCTGGACTTAGAAATCTTCCCACTACCGGATCGTACATCCGCCCGTTCATGTTGATCAGGCTGAATTCATCCAAGTGCTCGTGGCCGGTGTAGCCACGGTCGAATATCAAAGAACGGTCTTTTGTTACGAACGAACGGCAACCCCAGGCGTCGAAGGTACATTTCTGCACCATGTTGCCCGAGGCGTCAGTAACCATTGCCAGGCTGCCCAGATGGTCAGGGTGTGCGTAATACATCCCGTTCTTGAGCGTAACGCTTCCCTTGAGCTGTTTTACATAAATGCCACCGCCGGGCATGTAATACAGGTGGGTGATGGTGTCGCTTTTGGTTACCCGCTCGTAATCACCAGCAAAGATAACGGTTTTTGTGGGATTACCATTTTTCTTCAACACCGTTTTCCACCGCTGTTGGTCAGGACCGTAGACAATATCCAACCGGTAGGCATTGTTGCTTACAGTGTCTATCAGGTACGAAGCTTTATTGAAGGCATTGTAGCCGATCTTCTGTCCGCGCGTGTTGAGCAGGTTACCGGTGTTTTCGATGGTTTCCACTGCATGTTTTTTCGTGTCGTGGTGACTATAAACACTCAGGCCGGTTTTGGCGATGATGTTGCCGTTGGCTTTATGGTCCGCTTTCATGGAGTACTTCCGGCATCCTGAAATTTTATCATTGTGAACTGAGATACTCCAAAATAGACAAAAAACCGTGTTAAATTTTTCCTTTGCAGCAAAGCCACAGAAATCACCCCTTTTTATTGCCGCAAAGCAGCAACCAATAAAAAATCCCGCTAATCATTACAGAAACAGCGGGATTTTTCCTATTTAACCAGTTTCAGATATTCATCATAGTGATTTTCCACAAAATCGTTAAGACTCATTAACTTATTTCCATAAAGTAACACATAAATTTCGTCGCCTTTGACTAAAAAATACCAAGTTATTGAAATTGCCATGAACACAAAATCAGGCTGCACGTTATCTATGGTTACATGAAGGGGTATAATATAGTTTTTTAGACCCCAACCATTACCTTCATATTCATACAAGCAAGAAATACCCCATCCTTCCTCGTATGAAAATATTACATTTGATGTTGCATCATACAAATAGACATGGCTATCAGGAGATTTTCTGCTGTTCCAATAACGAAATTCCAAATTATTCATGATGTTACCATACGTAAACTCTTCACGGGTCAATCTTTTTTTCAAATCCAACGAATATATAATCTGTATTTTACCATTGGCTATTGACGGATGTTTCTTCTTTACATCTCTGTAACATTTGGATTTACGTATTTTCTTTTCCGCTTTTTTCAAATATGCCGCCTCGTCTGACAATACCCTTTTATACTCATCGGCGTTGTCAGATTGCGCAAACAGGTTACAGCATATCAGGGAAAAGAAACCCCAAAGAAAAATTTTACGAACCATGCTGTTGTGATTAAAAGAAAATAGTAAAAAATCTTTGATTATTGCCAATAGATTGCCGTATGTATTGACCGCTTGCAGGATTCATTACTTCCAAAAATAATCTTTGAATCACTCTGCCCGATATTTTTGTTACCGTCCTTTCCCACACAGAGTTTGCAACCACCATGTGACCGGGATTACCGCTTAATGAAAGAACAACATTTCCCTGATTAGTCATTGCGTTATACATAGCCGCAACATCGCCCTTACTTGAAATAATATTTCTTCCAGTCTTTGATTGAATATGCTGCATAATATCTAAATCATCTATACCTTTCTTATTGGGGTCTCCTCCTAATGCAGTTCTTACATCATTTTGGTTTAACTGACCATTCGTAACGGCTTCCGTACTTGCGGGACCGCAATTATAATCTGCATTTTGGGGAACATACGGGATATTATGGTCGCGAAGCCTGTAATCATTCACCGTTGCACCATCCCAGAACCGTCTGTCATCTCTAACGGCATTTATCCCGCTTGTAATACCACTAATAGCCGCCCCGGACAATCCGCTTATTGCACCGCTTTTAAGGCCGCTACCCAATGCTTGACCAAAGTTTTGACCACCTATTAACCCATTTCCAAGACCACCGACAAATCCACTGCTAAATCCTGCTGCGCCTCCAATAACCGCACCTGAAATAAAACTTGATGTTGCTGTTGTTGCAGCAGTTGTCCCCCAAAACCCGGCAGCAAAACCACCAGATACAGAGCCAGATACTGGCAACATGGAGCTTACTCCTGCACCAACCCCTGCGCCCAATGCTCCTGCTGCTGCGCCAACGCCAAAATAACCAAGTCCTTTCCAAAAATTGCCGTCAATATTATTCCAATTGGCGATTAAATTAACTGTACCACCGATAACCGCACCAACTATCAAATGTACAAACTCTCCGTCTGGATCGGTGTAAATCAGCGGGTTATTTCTCGCATACATATAACGGTTGAAATCCTGGCTATACGTCATGTCAGGCACATACGGATCAGGGCTTAAAAACCTCCCAACCACTGGGTCATACATCCGGCCATTCATATTAATCAATCCGAATTTCGGCAAATGTTCGTGCCCCGTGTAGCCACGGTGAAATTCGAACGTTTCGGTGGTGATATCCTGCTTGCCCCAGGCATCGTATGTAGCCTCGAATACCGGAGAGCCGCCGCCATTGGTTAATTTGATAATGCTACCTAAATGGTCGGCATGCACATAATATGTTTTATCTGCCTGCCCGGCCTGTTTTACATAAATGGCTGCCAACCCATCCCCTCCGGAGATGTAATATAATTCTCGTGTTACCCCATCTTCGGTAATCTTTTCGTAATTACCAGCAAAGATAATCGATTTTATTTCATCTTCGTCTTCTTTCAGGACTGATTTCCAACGTTGCTGGTCAGGCCCGTAGGTAATATCCAATTCGTAAGCTGTGGGAATATTTGATATGACTACGGTATCTTTCAGGTACGATGCTTTATTGAAAGCGTTATAGTTGATTTTTTGTCCCTTGGCGGAAACCAGGCTTCCGGTGTTTTGTATTCCTGTAAGGGCGTGTGGGCCGGCGTTGTCACCATAGCTGTATGTTCCAAGGCCGGTTTTGGATATGATGTTACCGGTTCCTTCCGTATCGTAATCAATCGCCATCACTTCAGTGCCCTGATCGCCATGTTTAACTTTGTCCAACCGGTCGAGCGCATCGTATTCAAATGATTCTTTCAGCGGAACCATCCCCTTTCGTGAAGCCAGGTTACCGGTAGGTGCATCGAATGTATACTGCAAATTACGTATAACTGTGGTTGACGTTTCGGTTTTCAGGCGGGTGAGCATTCCCTGCGTGTTGAGCTGCGTGGTTGTGGTCATGCCGCCCCCGGCAAGCGATGCGGTAACCATGGACCCGGTTGCGGTACCGAGTTCCCAGATATCCTGGGTGCCGGCACTCACTTTGTTCAGGTTACCATAAGTATCGTATTGTTTTCCCACTGTAACATTTCCCGGATAGGTGATCACATCCAGGTTGCCATTGGTATCGTAATGATAACCGGTCACCAGCGATGGCGCTGCCGTCCCCATATAGCGTGTTTCCGTAGTTGTTCTCCCATACTGGTCGTAACCGTATTCGAGGTAATAATCCGTACCCGACTCGCTTATTTTTTTCACTTTGCCTTTTCCGTTGACAGCGGTCACATAATCATACTGCGTCGTCTTGCCGCCAAGGGTTGTCCTGTCAATGCGCCCATAAACATCGTAAAAGGTTTCCTGCTGGTTGCCCCTGGCATCTGTTTGTTTGACGATACGGCTCCATGCATCGTATTCGTAAGTAACAACACCCGCATTGGGATCTTCCAGCCGGGTTTGGTTGCCGGCATTGTCGTAAGCCATTTTGAATATGGCATTGCCAGGGGCGGTGATGGTCATCGGTTTCCCTATCGATTTGTATTTGTAAGTAACCGTTTTTTGAGCAGGATCCTTGCTTTCTATAAGATTAGCCCATGCGTCATATTTCTTGCTGTATACCCTGGTCTCAAGGTCAAAGGCCACTGTGGTGGTCAGTGTACGGTTGCCGTAACCATAGGTAATGCTTTTCCCGTTACTGTATGTTTCGGTATCCGCTCTTCCACGCCCGTCGTAGGTATAGGTAACATCTGTGGTTATGTCGCCCTGCGTATTTTGTACATCGGTGAGTTCCCCTTTTTCGTTATAGGTATTGCTTCGGGCAATATTCATGTTCTTGGGGCCTATGGTTTGCATGGCTGTTTCGCGTCCTGCCAGGTCAGACCACGTTTTTACCCATGGCCTGCCGTCAACTTGTGTATGAACAAGATATTGCGTTTGCGAATTGTCCGTCCATCCTATGGATTCCCTTTGTTTTCTGCCGTCAGGATATTCCGTTTCGTACAGGTGCCCCATATCATCATACTTGTATTTGGTCAGGAGTTGGGTATTGTTGTCCTTTACTTGCAGGGTGTTGCCCCAGTCGTCGTATAGGTACTCGGAAACCAGTCCCAACGGCGAAGTGTATTTTTTTACAAATCGCCCGGTAGGGTCATACTCCATCCTCTCGGTCAATGCATGTTGCACTCCCGAAGTAACTTTTGTTCCGGGATTACCGAATGCGTCAAACTGCGAATAGTCCGTAACTATTCTACGATCTGTGGTATGGTAATTGTCAATCTGCTGGGTGACGTACCCTTTTCCAGTGTCGTATGTGTAATAAGTCCTGTTGGCATATTCCCCGTCGGGATCATCGGGATACCGCTGGAGCATTTCCACAATTTGTGGTTTTACGGTAGCACCTGCGGTCGCATATTGCAGGTAATTGACAGTTTTGTACATGTTGCTCCCATGGGTTACCTTTTCCTGGGTGATCATGCCGCTGGAGGTATTATACACCCATTCTGAAGTGACCGTATTACTGAACTCATCAGTGTCCTCTTTTTTCTTTATGTAGAAAAAATAAGTTTTCCCTTCTCCCTGGTGTGTCAGAGTATAGCCAGCATACGAAAAGATAGACTGTGACAGGGTGGTTGTGTTCAACTTCACTGTAGTGCGGTAAGGCAGCCGGGCATACAAGGTGGTATTCAGGGAAGTTTCAGTAATGGTTGTGATGTTGTTGGAGTTGTTTTTTGAGGTAATCTTTTCAAACCCCAGGAAGCCTTTTCCTAACTTGTGAAACTGTGCCCCTTCATACTTGTAGTCGACCGTAACAGGGTTGTCCACATTGTTTTCCATTTTCACGGATGATACTGCGCACAAGGGAATCTGCAAAAAAGGTGCCGGGTATTCAGCCGTTCCCCTGGAATAAAACTGTCCCCCCTCGGTCAGGGACTTATAAGTAATGGTCACCTTGTGTTTGAACCCATTTGTAATGGAACTGACCATATTTTCCTTGTTGAACGGCTTGAAAGCGATAAACCTGGTATTGGCGCCGTTCTTGTACAAAAGTTCACACTGGCCGTCCCCGTTAAAATCCACCATGTGTATGTTCTTTGTCTTCATGTTGGGAAGAGTGATCGTCTCGCTCACTTTTGTAAAATCGGTGCCTTGCCTGTAGTATATATTCATCTTACTGCCGGAGCCCTCGGTAAATATTTCCATGATGTCTGCCCGTCCGTCTCCATTGAAGTCCCTTACAAAATAACTATAATTGTCCTCAAGTACATCCGGGTTTACGTTCTTTCCCAATTGAATGGATTCCGGAGCGCTCAATCCTGTTCCCGTAGAATAATATATCTTCCACCCATAATACCAGGAAAGGATATCTACATTTCCATCCCCATTGAAATCTCCGAAAAACAACTTGTGGTTCCTATTAATGGCCGTGCTGGTAAACAATTCAACGTCATTGGAATAACCTATTCTTTTAAAAACAATACACTTGTTGTCGTTCACGGCAAAAAACTCTGTTCGTCCATCACCATTTATATCTATAGGATAAAGATCATATTCATGATACGGATCGGCTGGATCGCTTGGTTTACCAATATAGTTTTGTACTCCTTTGAAAATTTCACAACTGGTTTTTCCACTCCCATAAAAATCGCCAAATAAAAACTTAGGCTCTTGTTGACCCGGTGCGGCACTTCCCCAACTATGCGTACATGTTGTCCCATTATAATCATACAAATTATATCTAACATAACAGTAGATTTTTTGTCCATTAGCTTCCTGGCAAGGTACATATTTCATTGAATTGTAATACGCCCAACTTTCCGGGTCGTTTGCTTGGTAAATGTTTACCCATTCCACAAGCGCTATCACATCCTTACCGTTCCCATTCAAGTCGTATGAAGCCAAACCTAATCTCTTAATCATAGATGCACCATGGTCTCCAAATGTATACCCTTCGGCCATTGTACCCGAATATCTCAAGTTAAAGTTGTTGTTTCCGGTATTGATGAATAGTTCCCATTTATCATCTGTGGTATATGTATCCTTAATGGGTATTCTTACAAAATCCATTTTTCCATCCCCATTATAATCTCCAAAAGTATAATCATATTCCAGTGATGAATCAAATTGTGTTGACGAATAGGTATTTGAAGAGGCGGTATTCCAGTTGACCACTGTTTCTTCGTACTTCAGATTGTTTCCAGTTTCGATGATTTTGCTTAGCCTGGTCTGTCCAGTGGTATTATATGTGAAAAAATACTGCCTGAGCAACTGCTGCCCCGCATTGACCTTGATGTGGCTTAATACATGATTCTGAGGCACCTTATAGCCGCCTACATACGCCATATTTTTGTCGGTTCTCTCCTTGTAAAAGAAATTGACTGTATACGGAGGGCTCAATGGTTTAGCGGAATTACCCGTATAGGATATCTTCTGCAGGTGATATTCCCCGGTGGCATTGTTTTCGTAATAAAAATACTCGATGTAGTTCCCATTCTTATCATATATCTTGTTGATATTCCACAACAGGATTTTATTTGAGGTTCCCTGTGCCTCGATCCTTGAGTCTGCAGTCCGTCCGTATTCGATGATATATCCTTCCTTTGTGGTTGCCTCGAACCACTGTATCCCGGAGGTTGCATTCCCTTGGGCAACGATTTTTGTAAAATTGTCATCCCCCAACCGGTAGGTCGAATTATAAGCGCCGTAAGCCGCAGTGCCGGATGACACTAGTCGGTTACCATCCAGTAGGAAACGGTCATTGACAGAAAAATCCACTCCTGTCACATTATCATCAATGTAACTATTGGTTGGATTATCATCATAGAATTTATTTTTACCGGTCCTGGTAATTGCCGATCCTCCGGAAAGGCTCCAGCCTATACCCAGCAAACCTTCCCCGGCCTGGCTGTTGTAGACTACCGACAGGTTTGGCTCCAACCCTGCAATCCCTGCCGGTACGACAATGGGTACCTGGTATGTAGCCGCCCCTGTTGGTGATACATCGAAATTTCCATTGGTATATCCTACCACGGCCGAATAAGTATTCAAATCAGGCGGATTGGGGTCCACCAGCGGGTTATCCGGGTCCGGGTCTACCGTCCCTCCACCGGTAATAATTCTGGCAATAAACGTATTACCTGAAGAGGCTGTATAGCTGAACCCAGGCGACATTTTGATCCATTGCGCGGCTTCGAAAAGCTGGTTCCCTGTCAGGGGGGAACTCAATTCAATGGTAGACTGCTGGCCGTATATTGAAACCAAAGGCCAAGCCAATATCGTTACATATAATAATATAATCTGTTTCATCTGCTTATAATTTTATTTTTAAGGTCAGATGGAATGTCCATGGATAATCATTACTGTTGGTGCACGTTAGTGCATGGACATTTCATGACATTTTTTTGAGTAATCATTCATACGGTTTGATACCTGGATGGACAAGTCAACTCGTCCATACGTTCCCCCTGCCTGCCGGGCCATGATGACACCCGGCAGTGTTGCACTAGGAAAAGCCTTTTATTGTTTCTCCTTCACAATACCCGGGTTTTGCTTGTTTTCCACAGCCTCCAACCGTTTAGTGAGTTCCTGTATGGTTTCTACCAGTATGGGGATCAACGAAACATAATCGATGCCCAGCATTCCCTTTTCATCTTCATACACTAATTCCGGGAACACTTCCCTAAATTCCTGCGCTATAAAGCCGATATGTTTTCTGCCATCATTCTTTTTTTCCTCTAACGCAAAATATTTACGCAAATCATCGTTATTGATGACTACCCGGCCAGTGTCTGCCACGGCAGATTTTTTTAACATATCGTATTGTTGCGCATCATCATCCGATTTAAAGTTATAGGTTACCGGCCGCAATTTCCCGATTTGACTCGAACTGTTTCCCAAATCGGCAATATTGGCTTTTAACCGTGCGTCGGAACTATGTATCATAGCCCCGCTTACGGCAATGGTGCCATAAACATCCAAAGTATAGGCGGGATTCGTTGTGCCTATTCCCAACCGTTCGCTGATGTAAGTGCGACCCATAAAATAACCGGCGAACTTGCCGCCAGTTATCAATGGGCTTGCGTATTGGTCGCTTGCCGCCCAGATTGCCGAACCGTTGTTCGATCCTCGCAGGAATGCGAATATAGCGCTATTATATCCGGACATGCCGTTGCCTGCGCTGATATACAGCCCGTAAGCGCCTAATGTGCTGACAGGTGTAGTATTGTATACTGTCCCCCAAATAGCCGAATTTGTCCCTGATGCTCCAAAATCTTTACTCACGGCCAAGGTCGGCGCGAAACTGGTTGTTGCCGCTTTATTTAAAATCCGGATAGTTGTTTGCGCTTCAGTGAGATTCTGTATGAGCATCCTGTCGACAGCCGGGACGTCATTAATACTTCCCTGTCCCATAAGGATTTTCGAACTGTTCATTTGTATCAGGTTATTTTGTGCAATAACCGTAAAGCATACGCTTATAATTAACATTGTTGATAACAATTCCTTTTTCATGACTCTATGTTTAATTGGTTTATGTTTAATGACTGAATGATTGAATGATTGAATAATTGAATAATTGAATAATTGAATAATTGAATGACTGAATAATTACAAGTTACATGGCTTTGCCCTCTTGTCACTCGTCACTTATCACCCGTCACTTTTTAATGACTTTCCATACGCTCACGTTTTCCTTGTCCAGCATAATCCGCATGATATACGTGCCGGCAGGTTGCGCTGATATGTCGATGTTGTTGGTGGCCGATACGCCAGTCAATTGACGCACCAGCGTTCCCGATACATTATATATGTGTATGCAGGCGTCTTTCGGTATCTTGCTTGCCGTGATGTCTACCCGGAGCATCCCCTTGGTGGGGTTGGGATAGATAGTGACCTTTGTTCCGGCGAGCATTTCCTCGAGTTGGACCGGCTCACCGGCTTTTTCCGGCGTGTCGGCTGGCTGGGTTTCACCGTTGCTCACAGCCGCCCTGGTCATCGATTGCACTGTGAGTTTGCTGCGTTCCGTACGGTTGCCGGCATCGTCGTAAGTGTATTTGATGGACTGGGCGTTTGCCTGCAATGCACACAAGCCGGCAAGTAATGCAAATAAGCCCCATTGATAGATCTTTTTTGTTTCCATTGTATTATTTTTAGAGTTTCCTATTTTAATATCGCTACCTCATCTTAATGTATCCTACGATTAAAATCCGGGTGAATCCTTCTTCACACCAGTGTACAAACCGGTCGCACAGTAGTGTGCGAGCTGGCTGCACAGTGGTGTGCGAATTGATCGCATACTGGTGTGCAAACCGTTTGCACACCAGTATGCGAGCCGGTTGTATCAGGGAGTATCTCCCGGCGCTGTTCAGGATAACACCGCCAACACGTAATCGAAAGTGCAGGTACGCGGTTCGTTGAGCAGTTTGTTCGAAGCACTGAACTGCGTGGTGACGCTTAACCTGTAGTCGCCCGTGGGCAACCCGGCCGGCACTACAAATGAGAGCTTCGACGGTTCATTGGCGCTCACGAAGTTGCGTGCCACTTCGGTTACTTCGCCGCTATCCTGGTGTGTTAGGAAGATGCCTATGCCCAGGGCTTCGCCGGCTAATTTGATCTTATTTCCCGTGAGGTTCACCGGCCCGCCGGGTGTAAGCCTGCTGTTCAGTTCGCCCGAAACCACATCGGTCACCGTGGCGACATAGATGCCCGAGGCCGCCATGCCGCGCACGCTTACCGCAGTGGCTCTCACTGCCGCCCGCAATTCGGCTGAGGGTGTTGCCCGTATGGACAGACTGTGCTTAGATGCATCCCATTGTGCACGGTCGCTGATAAAAACGCCGTTTACTCCCAGGCTGTAATAGCTCATCCCAAATTCCACCGACGATCCGGCTGTAATTTGTTCCCGGGCCAGCTCTTTTAAAATATTATACGATGCCCTGAGCGTTTCAGGATTCAGGTCGGTACGCCGGGTAATGGCTGTACGGATCAGATCTTCAAGCCGTACAAGCGGTTTGGTAAGTACCCGCCCGAAACGGTCGTCCTTGCGTTCGGTGAGTACCAAATCGTACAATTCTACAAATACAGTGTTCTTTACTTCTGACATAATTATTAGGTTTTTAAGTATTTTGTCTGGAATTTTGTTGTTTTTTCTATTAATCAAACACAAAGTGTCGCCGAAGAATGTCGCTAAGGCGCACAAAAGGCGGATAAAGACAACCGTAAGACGTGCAGGATCGCAGGATTCAATGTCGCCGTTTTTCTTACGGTCTTACCATCTTACATGTCTTACCATCTTTTTGTTTTAAAAAATATCCTGTAGGCATTCTTTATTTCACATCTTTTTTTACTTTTGTGAAATCATCTATGGATCATAATGACGGTACCATCGGGCAATACGACCACAATAGTATGGGGTGCTTCTTGTACCAAGGGTTCTTTTGGTCGTTCCCGGTTGGGTTGACCTGCTGTTGCGTACCAACATAAAACGGACAAAGCCGCAAGGGTAATGAAAAACTTTTTCATATCTGTATGTTTTTAAGTTTATGGGGGCAAAGCTACAGGTAACAATGTCGTGAAACTGTAAAGAATAACAGCCAATTGTCAATAAAATGTAAAGATATATGGCGCGAATTTTATTAGCAGACGATGACCTGGAATTGGTCGAATTAATCGCATTGCACTTGCATGCGAAAGGGCATGAGGTATATGTGACCGGTAACGGATTGGAGGCATATCGCCTCTATCACGAAAAGGCGCCCGGCGTGGTGGTGCTCGATGTAGAGATGCCCGGCACCGATGGCCTGACGCTGGCCAGGCAGATCGGTTCGCAGGACCCGCTGGTACATATCCTGATGATATCGGCACATACCACCCCCGATGATGTCGTTGCCGGATTTGAAGCTGGGGCATTGAACTATTTCAAGAAACCGTTCGATGCCAGCGAACTGGTGGCCCGCATACAGACCCTCGCGGTACGCACAACATACAGCTTCGGCAACTGTATTTTCGATCCCGCGGCGCTCCGGCTCACCGTGTGCGGCAAGGAGCACCGGTTGAGCCGGATCCAGGCGGACATCCTAACCCTGCTGTGCAAGAACCTGGACGGTCTCGTCACCCGTAAGACGATCGGGATTACCGTGCTTGGTTACGACCCCGAAACCACACGCACCATCGACACACATATGTCCGGCCTCCGGAGAATGCTGGCAGGCGACCCTTCGGTGTCTATTAAGGCATGTTACGGAGAAGGGTACCAGCTTACATATGTAAGACCGTAAGATGGTAAGACATGTAAGATCGTAAGACATGTAAGACCGTAAGATAGAATGCATCATCACCTGTAACTTGTCACCCGTCACTCGTCACTATTCTGTCACTCATCACTATTTCTATGGAAAAGAGAATACTTATTTCGCGTGTGCTGGCGCTTGTCTTCCTGCTACTGTTAGCAGCGTTCCAGCTCTATCAGAACGTGATGACTTACCGGATGCACTACCGGATGTTTGCGGCGTATGCTTCCAACACCCTGGTTGAGGCCATGGATGCGGAATTAAACCACCGGCTGGCGACAGGCGCCGAGTATCTCCTCACCTCGAAAGACCTGACTCCCGCCATGACCGATTCGTTACTGCAGCAGCGTTTCGGTACAACGGGCGATACCATCATCTTTTTATCGGGCGACCCATCCTCCGGCTTATCCGAAACCCTCCGCAACGCGATCAATCACGCCATGCCACCTGACCCTGGTATGCTCGACAGCATCTACCACAGCATGATGCAACAGGAATATCCGGGAGCAGAAACCCGCCTCGAGATCACCGGCATGGGCAATAGCGGCCGGCAGGATGCATCCGGCAAGGGACACCATATAACCCCCGCCATTGATCTCGACAGCTATTCGGGGAAAGCCATACAGGCAGTGATCGTGGATCCGCAACGGGTACTGTTCCGGCGCATCGCCTCCTCCATCGCGCTTTCCGTCCTTTTTGTCATCATCGCGTTCGTCTGTACGGGATACCAGTTACAACTGGTCAATATCCAGAAAAAAACCAACACCGGTATCCTCGACTATCTGTGGCACATCACCCACCAACTGAAAAGCCCTATTACCGTGCTCGGGAGTGTGATGGACTATGCAGGCCGCAAACTGCCTGACGTCGATCCGCTGTGGACACAACAGGTGGCACTGTCGAAACGGAGCATCCGTAAGCTGGCATCCATGGTCGACTCCATCCTCCGCTATTCGGTTAGCGGTAAAACACGTATGCTCCCGGAGATCAGTTGTTTCAATCTTCCGGAGGCTATCCGGGCGGCAATGGAAGAGTTGCAACTCAAATGGGCCGGTGTGCGGCCCGATATATCCGTGGTGGATGAGATGGAAACGCCTGACGTCTCCGCCGACAAGCTCCACCTGTGCGATGCGGTGGCCAACCTGGTGGACAATGCTGTAAAATATTCGCCTGCCGGGGTACAGGTTGTCGTGCGCCTGTCGGAGGAACGGAAGCGTATCCGTATTGCTGTGAAAGATAACGGCCCCGGTATCCCGCCGGAGGAGATCAAACGTATCTTCGAGACGTTCTACCGGGGCAGTGGCCACCCTGCCGGGGTGAAAGGCCACGGGTTGGGGCTCGGTTATGTGCAAACGGTATGCATGGCGCACGACGGCCAAATAAAAGTGTACAGTAGTGTGGGCGAAGGCAGCGAGTTTGTGGTATGGTTACCGGTACATGAAGAGCGTAAGACATGTTAGACCGAAAAATCATTAGATCGGCAGAGGGTAAGATTTAATGTCCCCGTTTTTACGGTCTTGAAAAAGATCTGCCGGACCTTTTTCAAGACCCGGCAGACCAACACTAACCTATGGAAACAAACTTTACTTTCGGCCGATACACAAGTATTCGACATTGTTTTCGGCTAATTCTTTCTTATCGTATATGTTACGTCCGTCGATGACCAACGGGGTTTTCATGGTCTTTTTCACCACCGTCCAGGTTGGCATGCGGAATTCCGTCCACTCGGTCACCAGCAGCAATGCATCGGCATCAATGGTAGCTTCGTATTTATCCTTACAATATTTTACAGGATACGATAACCTGCGTTTGGCTTCTTCAACAGCCACCGGATCGTAAGCCCGTACCTCGGCCCCGGCTTTCACCAAGCTCTCGATCAATACCAGTGCAGGGGCTTCGCGCATGTCGTCGGTTTCGGGTTTGAACGAAAGACCCCATAAGGCTACAACTTTGCCTTTCAAGTCGCCGTTATAATAATCGGATAACTTACGGAAAAGGACATTTTTCTGGTGTTCATTTACATCTTCCACCGCTTCCACCACCCGCATCCGGTAACCATTTGCTTTGGCGGTCTTGATCAATGCCTTCACATCCTTGGGGAAACATGACCCGCCGTATCCGCATCCTGCATACAGGAATTTCGAACCGATCCGGCTGTCGGACCCCATACCTTTGCGCACCATGTTGATATCGGCGCCCATGATTTCGCACAGGTTGGCAATATCGTTCATAAAGCTGATACGGGTCGCCAGCATGGCATTGGCGGCGTACTTGGTCATTTCGGCCGACGGCACATCCATAAAGATCACCGGGAAGTTATTCAGCAGAAACGGATGGTATAATCGCCGGAGAATGTTTTCAGCTTTTTCGGATTCCACACCCAGCACTACCCGTTCGGGATACATGAAATCGCGGAGGGCAGCCCCTTCTTTCAGGAATTCGGGATTCGAAGCCACGTCAAAATCAATCGTCACGCCACGTTTGTCCAATTCCTGCTGGATAGCCTGCCGTACTTTCTTCGCTGTGCCCACGGGAACAGTGCTTTTGGTAACCACCAGGATGTATTTGTTCATATTGGCGCCGATGGTACGTGCCACTTCCAGCACATATTTCAGGTCGGCGCTGCCATCCTCGTCGGGTGGTGTGCCTACGGCGCTGAAAATCACTTCCACATCATTCAACACGGCAGCCAGGTCAGTGCCGAAATGCAGACGGCCTACCTGCACATTCTTATGTACCATTTCTTCCAATCCCGGTTCGTAAATCGGGATCATACCTTTATTCAGATGGTCTATTTTTTGCTTGTCAACATCGATGCATGTCACATCCAAACCTACCTCGGCAAAGCACGTGCCTGTCACCAATCCTACATAACCTGTCCCAACAATTGCAATATTCATGAAATAATAATTTTGGTCAAAAAAGATTTGGCAACAAGTGTCACCTATTGCCAAACCCAGGTGTTATTTGAATAATTTGATATTATTTTTTGCATCATTATACGGAAAAAACATCCGATTGGTTTCGAAATTCCTCCCAAAATTTTAGTTTTGGTCAAAAAATAATGATGATCAGGTACCACACCTAACGAGGATGGCGGGCGGCAACATCCCCGTTTTGCGTCTTTGCGAGAGAATAATCACGTTTTATATCGCGAGAGGAATCTTTATGATCATCTGACTATAACTAATTTTATCATCATTTGCGTTTTACTTTTTGAAACACGCAACAGATACGTTCCTTGCAGCAGTTGACTGACGTTGATTGTTCCCTCTCCGGAAGTCAACTTATATGTCTTCATCAGTTTTCCGGACATATCAACAATGTGAAGTATCTCACCACCTTCTAATCCGCTGATGCGGACAATATCGCGTGCAGGGTTCGGATAAACCAGCAACGGTTTGTTTTCCGGATCGTCGGTTGCTGTGACCTCGTTAACAACAGTAACTACGCATGTAGCGCTATATTTACCATCATCCGTAGTGACTGTGACATTTGCCGTTCCTTCGGACATTCCTGTTACCGTTCCCGACCTGTCGGCCAAAGCAATCGAAGGATCATTGCTGCTCCATATCAATTCTTCGAAATAGGCATTGTCAGGATTGACGATTGCTATCAATAGTTCCATATTATTCACCGTGATCGTGGCTGCGGTTTTGTTCAAACTAATTCCGCTTACCGGCACTCCTTCGACGGTCACAACGCAAAAGTCATAACAATATGTGTCTTCCAACGATTTGGCATAAATGAATACATTACCGGGACTTACCCCTGTTACCTCGCCCGTAAAAATATCAACATGTGCAACATTGGGATTACTACTTTCCCAAATAATTGATTTTTCGGCAGCACCGCCGGGCGTAACGGTAGCCGTAAGTTGCTTTGTACTACGCACGGCAAGTGTTGTAGATTTCGTATCTAATGTAATGCCGGACACTTTCGGTTGCGACCCATTGAAGTAAACAGTGATCGTTCCGACTCCTTCAACAAACCGGTAACCTGCAGGGGCTTCGAACACACCTGTTGCCTGTGTCAACGACTGGTTAACCGTCCAGTTGGATACTGAATTCTTCACAACAGGTGCAATTTCGTTGCGGTCGACTTTCGGGATGATTTGCTTGCCCGACAGTAATTCCTTGATATCTTCGACAGTTGCTGTAGAAGGTATACGGAGATGATTACCTCCCTGTAACTTAATATCGAGGATATTTGCTTTTGCCGATTTTGTATTGGTGATTTTCAGCGTGAAGTTACTACTAATAGCATAATAGGTATATGCCGCGGCCATCAAATAGTATTCCTTGCCTTGTACGGGAATAAATGACAGCTCACACGCAGATTTATACCGGTTACTATTCATATCCACCAAAGTATATTCAGCGCCATTTTTTTCGTACAAATACAAAAAGGAATAAAAATAACCCGTGTGTTTTTCCGCATTGTCAAGTTCAATCCGGTGTTCTTCCGTGGAAAAGTCTACCAACTTAAAGGCTTTTGCCTTACAAGTTCGATTGTCGATGGTGACCGTTGGAGCAGTATGTTTGACGAAATTGCAAGCATACATGTACGGCAAATCCCTGTTTCCATATACTACCTGAACCTGATCAAATATTTTTTCAGGTGTTTCATGTAAAACATAACTATCTACATTCAATATGTATTTGCTGTCAGTGTTATACGTATTTAATACAACAAAATAATATTCTCCCGGATCCAGCTCACTTGCAAGTTGTTTGTTCAAGTATCCTACTATTTCATAATCGTTGTCTTTCCTTTTGTATATCTGAATATATACTGATTCATTTGGTGAAGACAGGATCATTGTCAGACCTTTTTTAGCCGTCAAATATGTCTTATATGATTGAGCAATAGAATAATAACCATTAATAGAGACATATGGCGTTTTTCCAACATCCAAAGTTCCCAATAATGAACTCGGTAAAGTAAATTCTGTTGCGCCGGCAAGCAAATCATCAAGAGTGATCGGTGCGAATGCCTTGATTTGCAAAGTATAATCCCTTGCCCCGTAATATTCTTCTACATAAGTTACAAAGTAATATTCCCCGGCTTCTGTAATCTCTGCCGTCACCTGTCGATCATAATAACCATCACTATTGATTAACCGATAATCATTACCTTCCTTTTTATAAAGGTAAAGATATTGACAACAACGTGCTGTTTGGATATCCGCTGTAATATGTGTCCCCGCGTCAAGGTTCATTTTGTATGCATCTGCAAAGTAATAAAAGCCGGTATATCCTTTAAGTTGATCGCTCGGTACCGGTGAAGCAGTTCCCAGCGAACCCGAAACGAAACAAGATTCGTTTTCATCGAAAAACAGTTCTTTGGCATTAGCAAATAAATCGTCGGTGGTCGACGATGCAAAAGGCGTGATGGTAAGCGTATAATCACCCGGAGTAAGTATTTTTCCATACGATGATGTGACGATTAAATAATAATCTCCTGATTCCTTTGCAGTATATTTGAATGACAACGTGTTTGCTGATAGCACTTTTACAAACTGCCCACGCAGATTTTTTCTTGCTAAGGATATTCCAAGGTAAAGAAAATCTGATTTTGCTTCAAAATTGACACATTCATCCTGATCCAAATGCAATTTATATGCTTTTGCAAAATAATAGTTATCATATCCATACCAGATAAACTCATTATCTTCCATACAAGGTTCGGATCCACCGCCCAGCACATCCGCGAACGAAGCCGGATTCGATACAGGCCGGGCATTTTCAAGTATGGTTTCGATCGGGACTGTAGTAAAGGTTCTTAGCTTTAATGTGTAATCCCCTTCTGCCAGGTGACGCTTTATGGCGACTAATATATGGTAATCTCCTGATTCCGTTACCCGGTACGATCCGTGATTTTCTTTACTGATATGCGCAAGTGAATACGTTCCGGAGTTATAGATGTACAATACTTTTCCAACATCCGTTGGGGTAAGGTTATATTCCAACACGGCCCCCGATTCAAGTTTAACTTTATAGGCTTTTGTAAAATGGCATTGTCCGTCAGTTCCAAAGTACCAATCCCCTTTTACCAGTGTTGCCGATGGATCATTCAAGGTCCCCGACCCGACAAAAGGTAATGAAGTGATGTTTGGTGTAGCATCTATCAAAGTTTTATAATCAACCAATACCGTCGATTTTGTAATACTGAAATCATATTTACCGGTCTTCAATCCGTATGAAGAAATGACCATATAATAATTACCGGTTTCTTCAACCGTCAGATGTTTTGGAAATCCGTAAGATGGATACGAAGGTGTAATTTTCGCCATTTTATATTCGTTCCCGACTTTTTGATATACATCAAACGATACACTATTAATATTAAAATCATTAACGATATCTATCAGTACGGCTGTCCCCGCTACAAGGTTGATACTGTATGTATTGACATAATATTGGTAATTATATTCATGTATTATCTTGCTGTTTTCATCAAAAGCCCCCGATATCCTGCAAGGTAAAGGGCCAACCGGTTTTACATCATCAAAGATATTTTCAAAAGTATTAAATCCTGTGATACGGCTTATTTTCAATGAACAGTCATTATTCCCGTTTTTCAAGGCGGAGGCGATGGTAATATAATAATCGTCATCGTCATATATATAAAGCATATTGTCATTCATACTTATCTGATAATAACCACTATAAGTTTTCCGGTAAACTTTTGCTTCAACATTATCGCCCTTCAGGTCTATACGGATTTTATCATTCGCTTTCATGGTCACCTTGTAAGCCAGTGCGTTTTGCCATTTACCGGAGGTGTTATCTACAAGATTGACCAACTTGCTCGGCGGCAGCCCCAACGTATGGCCCGCAGAATAAGGCATGTTGTCATAACTCAGCGGGGTGGCGTTTTCGAAAAACTTATCCATCTCAATCGGGGCTTCCGTTTCAACGATGTCTAATTTGAATCCGATGGTGGCCAAAGGTTTCTGTGTAAGAACCATGATCACATATTCACCGTCCCACTTTGCTATAAAACGCATTGTATTGCTTTCCGAAAAGCTGCCCGGATAAGATAAAAATCCATTCCTATAAAAATACACACCAAAACTGGCATTAGCATCCCCCGAACTAAAATTCGCTTTGACCGCTTCTCCACTTTTTAATTGTACTTTAAAAGCTTTTACATAACAATAGGTACCATACGAATCGAAGAGAGCAGATTGTACTTCGTTGCCGGAAGACCGCTCAAATGAAAATGGAAGGGATACGACTGGCTCTGCAATTTTCGCCAATTCATCCAATGAAACAGGTGTTTCAATATTGTCTATTTCAAATGAATAATTAAAATCGTTGTAGTAAGAAGCAAATAAACGATTGGCCGTAACAACCAGATAGGTTCCGGCTTTAGAAGGCTTAAACAATGCTTTGGTGATTCTACTATCGTGTTTCTGCACCAGTTTATACTGCCCATCTTCTTCCGCAAATATATATGTATCATTAAAACTTGTTTCTTTGAGCGAATGACTGAGCAAAACAGATCTTCCTTCGTCAAGCGTAAATTTATATGCCTTGACCAAAAATGAAATGCCGGAATATCCGATTCCATCAGTACCTCCTGCCACAAAATAAAAATTGGTTTCATTCAGCTTTTCCGATTCGCTGAAAGGGAAGTTGGTAACAGCAGTGGCCTGATCAAAAAGTTCTGATACGGTATAAAAATGAGCGGGAGGATCGAGTTTCAGCGTATATTTTTCAAAATCTTTGCCATATTCACCAGCTAATACGATATAGTATTCCCCGCCCCCGTTTATCTGAACCGAGGTCAAAAAGCCTTGTAAGTCATTAGCCCGTATATATGATCCGTTATTTTTCTTGAAAAAGTATGTGAAAATGTTATAATCTTGCTGATAGGAGACTCGCAGCGCTTCTCCTTCAGCCAGGTTGATCCTGAACGCACGGGCATGGTACTCCTTTTCGGAAGAACCCAACAGGAGATCATCACCTGTAACCGGCGATGTGCTTCCGTCATGAAAATCTATTTCGACCGCTTTCGGTATATCAGCGTAGTTGATAGTAACGGCGCGATCAAACATTTCATTTACAGTGATTGGTGTCTGTGCTGACAAGTTTGCCATAAAACAAAAAGTCAGGATGAATAGTGTTATCTTTTTCATCTGTTGATAATTTTATTTTTTAAGGGCAGATGGAACCCCTCAGGGCTCATCAATATCATGATCTATAATTTAATGCATTGATAATGTCCATGGATAATCATTACAGTTGGTGCACGTTAATGCATGGACATTTCATGTTAATGGTATTTTTTTGATTGTCAAAATTGCAAAATGAAATAACCTTTTAAAATTTTAAATCATACAATATAAGCTATTTACATGTAAAAAATATCGTTACATACCAACTCGAATATAGTGGATATATGTTTACAAAACAAGCATTAAGACAAATTTGATCAGGTTTTTTTTATTTTCCTGGCCAAATACATTTTGACATCTCACAGATTTGGTATGGTACTGTAATTCCATGCCGACTGGTCAACAAGTAATCCGTATCATTGGCTATCTTCTTAAAATGTGATTCGTTTTATTGGACAAATTTGTTAGCAGTCAGTTCTCTCTTGTCCATTGTAACCTTTTTTCCACTTCCTTAAAATAAGCCAGTGTAATGGCAGAATGGCCCCTTTTTGGGAAAAATACCATTTCTAACTTACCATCGCAGTCCACCACTGCAAAATATTGTCTGGCTCCATCGGTTTCATACATAGGTATTACCAAGGAATCTGCTGAAAGAACATGGTAATTGAAAGCAGCCAATTCATAGCGATGACGAACCAAGTTACGCCTATTATTATTAAAATCAGGAAAAACGAGAATATGGTCTTTCCCAATTTTTTTTTGAAAGTCCTTCAAATTCTCCAGATCTTCAAATATGCATCCTCCACACATAAAATCAGAATATCTGTAAATTAATTTCGGTTTTTCATAACTTTCAGGTAGATAAAAATGAGAATTATATACCATTGATGAAAGAATAATTTGTTCTAACAACCTTTCAGTTGTTACATCAACTTTCGTTTCTTCATGTTTTTCATTTTGCTTGCAACTATTTAAAAACATAAACATGATAAAAAATGCCGAAAACATTCTTAAAAAATTCCAATTCATAAGCTGACATGAATCATTTTTCTTTATAAAACACTAAGATAGGGTTACTTTCATAGTCTTGGTGCAATTTTACCTTTTCAATCTCGGTCTTCAAATTTTCCGGCATATCATCGCCATCATACGGTTTTCGTCTCATCCATTCATTTGAAGTAACAACAAACATGATCCGGTTATCGTCACCATCATGTGGGAAATAATTTAACAATGACACTCCTAAATGCTTATCTTCCATTATCATTGCACGGTGAAGCTCTAATGTGTTTTTGTCCATCATTATAAAGTCTGAGAGGTTAGTGTTAAACATAAGGTATTTTTTGGTTTCTCTTATGGATTGAATACCATACAAAATATTTTTTTCGCGGGTTTCTTCCCAAAAAGAAAACATATCAGAAATTGCTTTTTCTTTAAGTTCGTCAGATAATTTATTTTCTACATCCAGATGAAAGAGAGTCTTTATTACATCGCCGTGTAATATATTCATATCAAGGCTAAGTTTTGGTGAAAACCAGATATTTCTGCTTTTCACCAAAAGGCGCCCATAACCTCTATGAGGAAAATCAACTTCCTTTTCTTCACCTAATTTTTTCCATGACTTCTTAGCAAGGTTATAAATACTGACCGTATAAGGAGAACAAGAGCGACCTTCGACGACGTTGTAAAAAATGACATTTCCGTTATCATACGATATATTTTCAAAAAGACCATCAATGTTTTCTTCTTTGAGAAAGGTTCCGTTCAAATCAAAATATAAGAGCTTTTTATAATCATTAAACGCCAATATTTGCTCCAACTGATCGTCGAATGCAATATCGCGAATGATATTAGATTCACCAGGCCCTCTTCCTTTGCGATTGATATGCGTCTCTACTGTACCATTATCAACATTCACAACGAAAATACTCGGCCATTGTCTGTCTAATATGATTAATTTGTTCTTATGAAGAATTATTCGCTCAATACCTCCTAAAACATAATCTTTTGTCGTTTCTATAGAAACAATTTTGTCAAGTTCGAGATGATCATTCATCCAGCTATCAACCATTTTCTTGTCAGGAACTGATATGGACTTGCTTTTTGTTGAAAGTGTATTTTTAGTTGTGCAGGAAAATAATAAACCTACTATTCCTGTTAAAAACAAATACTTTACATTCATTATTATAATTATCATAATTTTAGGGGGATGAGACGTGTAAATAACTTTTTTGCCTCATCCACACCTAACGTACATGTTATATTATCTACCCCAACTACATAAATTGCCAGTTCTTTGACAATTACCCCACCTAGTAGAACCACATTGATCAAGTGCTTGAAGTGATCCTGTACCTTCGCAAAATACTTGCGCTTGGTCACACAAGTATTCCATTCCATCTCGACAGTCTGTACACTTTCCTATATCTCTTAAACCGACTTCCGCATATCCCCCGCCATTTTCACTTTCTCCTTGTGCCAGAGATACTATACTTTGCAAAGACAAATTGGCGATAGGTTCGCTATTAAAAACAAGATTCAGATTAATGGCAGCTAAAGCAACTATTACTACTGCACAAACACTTAAAGCTATTTTTTTCATGGTCTGAAAATTTATATTTGTTAAAAATTTATATTTGATTATGTATTTGACATTGGATATATTTATTCATCTAATGCGAATCAAGACTTGGATTTTGGTTAAAGCCACTGATTATCAAATTTGTTGAATCAACAAACTTAATTCCGTCATTTCCTATCCGGTAATGATGAACAGCATTGTCTTAAATCATTTCCGTCTGCTTTAGACGACAAGCAAAAGGGAAAATCAACTCATAGACTTTAATATAAGACATTAAAATATTTTACAACTTTTGGTTCGTATAATAAAATATTTTACTTTTATTATGGTCAAAGGTAAATGAATTTTATTCAAAATGCAAAAATATTTTTACTTTTTTTATTCCTCATTTTCAACAAGGTTATTTCTTAACAATTATGGCATTTCTTTTTTATGGCAACAATTGTGGACGAAAAGTATTTTCCACTCCTTGTGAATAATTATCTTTGCAACAAAACCAAACAACCAATGAAAACAAGACTTTTAACATGCGGATTTTTGGCCATTGCCATTATGGCAGGATGCCAAACGAAATCCCCGAAAACATCGTCCGCTATTCCCAAAAAGGAAAAAACCGCTTTCCAGACCGCCGGCCCCTGGAAACCTGTGACCGACATCCGTGCCGATGTAACCATTGTATATGGCGCCAACGACCACCGTAATATGACCTTCGAGCAACGGGTGCAATCGTGGCGCGACCGTGGTTACCGTACACATTTCATGACCGGTATTGCCTGGGGCGAATACCAGGATTATTTCACCGGCAAGTGGGACGGGAAAAAACATTTGGATGAAGGACAGGTAACCGTAAAGGGCGATACCATCTGGCACGGCCACATGGTGCCTTACATCGTGCCGTCGGGAAACTTCCTCAAGTACATGAAGGAAGTGCACGTCAAACGGGTGATCGACGCCGGTATCGATGCCATCAACATGGAAGAACCCGAATTTTGGATGCGTGCCGGATACAGTGAGGCATTCAAACGCGAATGGCAGGATTATTACGGGTTTCCGTGGCGTCCGCAACACAAATCGCCGGAAAATACCTACTTGGCCAATAAATTGAAATACCACCTGTATTACCGTGCTTTGGACGAAGTATTTACTTATGCCAAGGAATACGGTAAAAGCAAGGGGATGAACGTTCGTTGCTACGTGCCGACACACTCGCTGGTAAATTATTCCTCGTGGCAGATCGTCAGTCCCGAAGCCAGCCTGGCATCACTTCCATGTGTGGATGGCTACATTGCGCAAGTTTGGACAGGCACGTCGCGCGAACCGACTTTTTACAATGGTGTCCAAAAAGAGCGGGTGTTCGAAAACGCTTTCCTCGAATATGGTTCCATGGAATCAATGACACGCCCTACCGGCCGCAAGATGTTCTTCCTCACCGATCCTATTGAAGACTGGTCCCGCGATTGGGCTGACTACAAGAAGAACTACCAGGCCACTTTCACTGCGCAATTGCTCTACCCGATGATCGCCGACTATGAAGTGATGCCCTGGCCCGACCGCATCTATGAAGGCTTGTACAAGACCTGCGCCACCTGCGAAACCAAGGAAAAGATCCCCCGTTTCTACTCTACACAAATGCAGGTAATGATTAATACGCTGAATGACATGCCCTTGTCGGACAATAAAGTGACCGGTTCGCACGGCATCGGTGTATTGATGTCCAACTCGTTGATGTTTCAGCGATTTCCCACACACGCCGAATATGAAGACCCGCAGTTCTCCAACTTCTACGGGCAAACACTGCCGTTGCTGAAACGCGGGGTTCCTGTAAGTACGGTACACATCGAGAACACCGGTTACCCGGATACGTGGAAAGGATTGAAGGTGCTGGTGATGTCGTATTCGAACATGAAACCTATGAAACCGGAGTTTCACCAACACATCGCCCGTTGGGTGAAGGACGGTGGCGTACTGGTATATTGCGGAAAAGATATCGACCCATACCAATCAGTGATGGAATGGTGGAACACCGGCAACAACAAATACAAAGCCCCATCGCAACATTTATTCGAATTGATGGAATTGGCCTCGGCCAGCCCGGTCACAGGCGAATATCCTTGTGGGAAAGGCAAAGTATATGTGATCCGTGAGGAACCCAAGGATTTTGTGTTGAATACGGATAACGACAAAATTTATTTCACGACCATACAAAAAGCCTTTGAAACAACACCCAACAAAGGCAAACTCGAAACCAAAAACAGCCTGTACTTAGAACGTGGCCCTTATGTTATTACCTCCGTAATGGACGAAAGCACATCGACCGACCCGTTGGCTTTGAAAGGTGTATTCATCGACCTGTTCGACCCCACATTGCCGGTGCTGCAATCCAAAACGGTCAATCCCGGTGAACAGGCTTTCTTGTATGATGTCGCAAAAGTGAAAAACAAAAAGCAACCGGCTGTGTTGTGTGGTGCTTCACGCATATACGACGAAGTATCCAAAAAAGACTTCTACTCATTTGTTGCCAAAAGCCCCGCCCAGACGGATAACGTAAGCCGTGTGTATTTACCTAAACAACCCAAAGAGGTAAAGGTGAAAAATGCCGCCGGTGAATTAATCGCCGATGCCAGACATTCGTGGGACGAAGTTTCGCATACTTGTCTGGTGAAGTTTGAAAACAATCCCGATGGAGTAACTGTAGAATTAAAATGGTAATGCTGCCATCAATAAAGCCTGTAATATTCAAATAAATATATCATGAAAAAAATATTCTTATTTCTTTGTCTCTTTATAGTAGCAGTTATCGGGTATGGTCAACCTTTTCCGCAAACGGAAAGTACCACCCGTGTGATGAGCTACAACGTACGTAACGCACGGGGTCTTGATGAAAAGGTCGATTACCAGCGTATTGCCGATATCATCAATAATGTTGCACCCGATGTGGTTGCTTTACAGGAATTGGACAGTGTTACCAACCGCAGCAACAAGGTGGATGTACTTTCGCAATTGGCCGGCCTTACTGCCATGTATTCGGTATATGGCGCTTCTATTCCTTTTGATGGCGGGAAATATGGCATCGGCGTATTGTCGAAACAAAAACCATTGTCGTGGAAACGTATCCCCTTGCCGGGAAGGGAAGAAGCGCGTTCGTTGTTATTGGTGGAATTCAAGGACTACGTGTTATGCTGCACGCATTTTTCACTGAACAATGATGACCGGCAGGCATCCGTATCCATAATTGATCAGGCCGTAAGGGATTTTAACAAACCGGTATTCCTAGCAGGCGATATCAATGCCACACCCGAATCGCCGGTGTTGGAGGCTTTCAAACAAAACTGGACGATCCTCACCAATACCAAACAACTGACCATTCCAGCCGATAAGCCAAAAGAAACGATCGATTACATTTTCGGATATACACCCAAGGGATACACTTATTCGGTATGGCAAACCCGCGTATTGAATGAGCCTGTGGCTTCCGACCATCTGCCGCTTTTTGCCGATGTCCGGTTGAAAACTGCAAAAGCCGGTATTTTCCGTTCGCCGGTATACCTTCAAAATCCGTCCACTAATGCCATGACCGTGATGTGGCTTACCAATGTCCTTTGCCACAGTTGGGTAGAATACGGCACCGACAGCCTGAACATGCAACGGGCACAAACCTGGGTGGAAGGCGAAGCTGTGGCCAACAATACACTCAACCGCATCGTCCTGAACGGATTGAAACCCGGAACACGTTATTATTACAGGGTTTGTTCGCGCGAAATCACCTTGTACCAGCCATACAAGAAAGAATTCGGAGAAACAGCCACCAGTAAAATCAGCAGCTTCACTACCTGGGACGACAAAAAGACCGATTTTACAGCAGTGATATTCAATGACCTTCACGACAGCTACCGGCTTTTCGACAAATTATACGAACAGGTGAAAGATATTCCTTATGATCTTGTGGTTTTCAACGGCGATTGTATTGCCGACGTTCAAAGCGAAGATATAGCTGTCAATTCCATTTCTCATTACAGCCGGGGCATTGGCGCCGACAGGGTTCCGAGCATCTACCTTCGGGGCAACCACGAAACACGCGGTGCTTATTCACCTTTCCTGTGGAACCTGCTGGGATTGATGGACGGTCATGCTTACGGATCGTTCAGCGTTGGCGATACCCGTTTCGTGCTGCTCGATTGCGGCGAAGATAAACCTGACGACCACTGGGTATATTATGGTTTGAATGATTTTACCCAATACCGCAAAGATCAGGCTGAATTCCTCAAAAAAGAAACAGCCTCCAAAGCATTCAAATCTGCTTCCAAACGGGTATTGATCCACCACATTCCTGTATATGGCATGCGCGAAGAATCTTTCGTTCCCTGCCGCGAATATTGGGGTGATGTGTTGGCCAAAGCACCGTTCAATATTTGCCTGAACGGGCACACACACCGTTTCAATTACATTGTCAAAGGAGCCGAAGGCAATAATTTTCCTGTAGTAGTGGGCGGAGGCAGTAACGAACAAGCTGCTACTGTAGCGGTGCTCCGAAAACAAGGTAAACAAATGAACCTGAAAATACTCAACACAAAAGGTGAAACATTGTTATCCCTGGATTTATGATATCAACAAAATCAAATGTTTCTTACTTTTGCATATTCGATTTAAGTTAAAACGTGTCTGACAAATAAATCATAAATTTAAGTAGAGATGAAAAATTGGATCATTATCGTGTTGAGCCTTTTAGTGCTCGCTTCGTGTAAAGTAAACCAGATGGCTGTCGAGGTGAGCAATCCTTCGGACGTGTCACATGAAAAAACAACCGTGGAAATGGCTTGGACGGATGTTGCGGCCAAACTGCCGGCAATTGACCCGTCAAAGATTGTCGTTGTAAACGCCAAAGGGGGTAATGAACTGGCGCACCAGATCGTTTACCTCGGTCAACAGGCGCCGCAAATGTTAATCTTCCAGGTGACATTAGCTCCCAAGGAATCAGTAAACCTGTTGATTAAAGAAAGCGCTCCCAAGCAGCAGCCGGTTGCCAAGACGTTCGGCCGGTTCGTCCCCGAACGAAAGGACGACTTCGCTTGGGAAAACGACCGTGTTGCATTCCGCATGTACGGCCCGGCATTGGCTAAGGAAAATCCGAGTAACGGGGTAGATATCTGGCTGAAAAAAACAGAAAAATTGATCGTTGACCAGTTTTACAACGATGACCTGAAAAATAAGAAATCATATCATGTTGATCACGGTGAAGGTCTTGATTGTTATAAAGTAGGACATGCGTTGGGTGCAGGCGGTATCTCCCCGTTTGTCAATGATACGTTGTGGGTGGGTAACCATTATGTAACGCAACAGGTATTGGATAACGGTCCGCTTCGTACCACATTCAAGCTTACTTACGATAATTTGCCGGTCGGTAAAAAGATATTTACCGAAGAATTTGTTATTTCTATTGATACCGGTTCGCAACTCAATAAAGGAGTGGTTTCCTTTGGTGGCGATTTTACCAATATGAAAGTAGCTGCCGGAATCTTCCTGCACCAGGATCCGGGTAATATCAAAACCGATCTTGCGGCCGGATACAATGCTTTCGGCGAAATGGCCACCTCCGATGCAGGCGTACCTGCTGGTCGTAATTATATTGCTGTGGTAATCCCCGACGGAAAAATGGCCGGAAGCCTCAAGCAACAGGATCATCTGTTGGCCTTGGCTCCCTACACCAAAGGAGACAAGTTCACCTATTACTTCGGTGGCGGATGGAGCCAGTGGGGTTTTGCTACCGACGATGCATGGTTCGACTATGTAGCCAATTTTGCTGCGCGGCTCAAAAATCCCTTGAAAGTGATCATCAAATAATAACGGATAATGTATTAGAAAAATGCCCGGGATATTTAATTATTCCGGGCATTTTTCTAATACGATCATGAGCAGCGATCACTGTTGTGGAACAAGTATGCCCGGCTCATCAATAAACCATACCCTGCCGATCTTTTTGAGATGCAACACAGTGACTTCTCCGTTTTCGGAAGGCAACCCCACGACCAATGTCAATTGGGCATTCTTTCCGTTCACTGTTACATTACTAACACGGGGATGTACCGATTGTAGTTTTTCTTTCGTTTCGGGACTAAGAACCGCATAATGGTGATAGTTTTTAGTACCCCACTTTTCAAAAGTGTCAGGGGTGACCATTGTCCGGAATTCTGTAAAATTATCGACAAGGACAGCTGATACAAAATTTTCGCCGGCTTCCTGTACTAATTCTTTATCGCTGCCGGTACATGCGCCAAAAAACAAAATCGACGCAAAGAATAGGGAACATAAGATTTTTTTCATGGATTCTATTTTTTAAGTGGATGAATGTGATGCAAAAATAGTAAACTTATTTAAATAGTATTATGAATTTATCAAACATTTTAGTTTAAAAATCATTTTTATTTGATTGATTTCTAAGAGAAAGATTATCCGCTTCTTATATGTGCTTACATGAAATGTAAACATTTCGATAGAAGATTTGTTTATCCTGTATAACAAATTTTAAGAACTTCCAAATAATAAGATCATGAATCATAATACTTTATTGTTAAAAGGGATATGTATGTCAATGTATTTATTTGTTGTTAGTTTTACATTGCATGCACAAACGCCCCACTCCGAAGATCACTCCGATATCGAGGCACTCAAGCAAGCCAATAACCCGTTGGCAAGTATCAAGACAGCCAATGTTCACAATTATTACATACCGTCTTTGTACGGGGCGCCCGACGTCACTTTAAACCAGGCATGGTTGCGATATGCGCAGCCTATCGGGCAATTTATCGTCCGCGCATCGCTTCCTTTTGTAACCTCGTCGCCAGCCGATGAAGGACCAACCTCCGGACTGGGCGACCTGAATGCATTTGTCATTTATAAGTTTAAAATGAAAAGTGAAGGGATGGAAGTAGGGATTGGCCCGGCATTGACTTTTCCTACTGCAACCAACGATCTTGGTTCGGGTAAATGGCAAGTGGGGTTGTCGGCCATTGCTTTCTTCAAAAGTAGTCCAATCATACAAATTGGTTCGTTGCTCACATGGCAAATGTCAGTTGCTGGTGATAGCGACCGGAGTGACATCAACCAGTTGACTCCCCAACTTTTCTTCATGTGGCAGTTAGGTGGCGGCACCTACCTGAGAAGCACCGGTATTTGGACTTTCGATCTGGAAAACGGCACATACAATGTGCCGATAGGTTTGGGTATCGGAAGAGTCATCAAATCGGGCGGCAAGATGTTCAACATCTTTATGGAGCCCCAGTATTCAGTATACTCGTATGGAGTCGGACAGCCTAAATTACAAGTATTTATCGGCTTTAATACACAATTCCATTAAAAACCATTCGATATATAATCGCCTTTTTGTCAGTTAGATGATGCCTTTGTTAGTTGTGGCCGTGCAGAACTTTTTGAAATACATCTGCACGGCTTTTTCTATAACCGACAGATATTCAAAACGGGACAGAATAGTTCTGCTTCACCTCTTCCATCACGAAAAGACTATGCAGGCTACCAATACTTTCTTCTACACCTAATATATTCAGCACAAAATCTTTATAATGACTCATACTTTGTGCGCATATTTTCAGCATGAAATCGTATTCGCCTGATATATTGTAACATTCTGTTATTTCATCAATACCCGCTATCATATTCATAAACTGTGTACGGCATTCCAAGCTATGGTATTTCAGCCTGATCTGACAAAAAACAACAAACCCCTTATTGAGTTTTTCGTTACATAGAATAGCCATATATTTTTTAATGTAACCATTCTTTTCGAGTTGCTTGACACGTTCAAAAACAGGCGTTGGCGACAAGTTCACCAATGAAGCCAATTCTTTCACGGTCCGGTTTGAATTTTCCTGAAGTAATTTCAATAATTTGATATCGGTGGCATCAAGATGGTTCATAGAATTTTATCCTGTTTTTAATATTGATTGTACTATCCGAATAGATATATTTTCTTTATAAAGAATCAAATTTAGTTATATTTTTCAAAGATATTGAAATTTGTATATTTTATTTCTTCATCACATACATTTGCAAAAATTAATTCAAGCCATTCTTATGGTCTTACATGTCAGTCTTACGTTCTCATATAATGAATCATTTTGATACAAAAGCCATTCATAATCTATTATTTGATTATCTATAGCTGGCTGGGTCATGCTTAAGCCCATCATATCTCTTGCCAAAATACGGCTTCACCAACGCATTTATTGCCTCCCACGACATCTTGCATCATAAGGTTCGACAAATACAGAAAACTCATTTGGTATAGGCGCTTAGTGCGCACTATTAGTATCCAGATATTCAAACTGTTTATTAAATAGAATTTGGATTGACTATTTGCAAGTTCAAGAATATTAAATATTTAGTTATCGAACTAACCGGTATCGAACCAATATTTTTTCAGATAAG
>JAVBSH010000215.1:0-18748 GCA_031547085.1 Bacteroidales bacterium | reverse complement strand
TCTTCCAACATAAAAGCTAAGAAGATCGTATCGCCGGGACGCCATACACCGCGTTCTCCGTAGATAAAGCCTTTAATGACGCTTTGTACAGAGGTTCCCGATACATCGAAATTAATTAACGAAAGCGAATTGTAATCCGTCCGCAGGTATCCTTTCTGCTTGCCTTGTTGTGCAATGATTACCGATGGCGGTTCGGAGCAATTGACCACGGCCAGCCCTTCCCTATCGGTAGTTGCCTGTCCTACAGGCTGGTTCACCGAGTTGTAGGCAGTCAACTGCACGCCAAGCATCGGGTCGGTGCTGACCAAGTTCGAGGCCATCACGTATAACTCGTAATTGTCACCGGTTTTTACGGTTAATCCGATATCCGACGCCAGCACGTTGCGCATGCGGTTGTTACGTTCGCGGTAATATTCATAATAATCATAATCGTCGTCATCACTATCGCTGCCGCCGCTGCCAATCTTGCCACGTCCTTCGAGGATCACGCGATAGATAGCGCCCGGTTCGGGCTCGATCATCTTGGCAAGGTCGAGTGAGAAGGTATTCCAGGTAGTGAGGTTCACCGCCTTCTTTTCAGCCAAGTTGATGCGCGTGCTGACGATTTGCTTGCCCACGCGGTACATTTCGTCGGCTTCATCCAGCTTGTTGATTTGCAGGAATTGCAGGATGTTATTTTCGTATATGCGGTATACCTGCACATCCACCGATTGGTAATTCACCGCCTGGAATGCAACGTGCAAACCCTTGGAATTGGGCAGGATCACTCCTTTGCCAACAAACTTCACAGCCGGTTTCAGTTGCTCGAACGACACTTCACGGACTTCGGTTTCATCCAACTTTTTACCGGTGGAGGTTTTCAAGCCTTTCTCAATGGTCAGTTCGTAAGTGCCTATCTGTCGTGTTACGGGATATACCCGCACGATATTCAACTCTACGGCAAACCGCAGGTTAACATTATTCGACAACGAGAAGAAGTTGACCAACTTCTGTTTCTCGTCAATCGGTTCGGTAAATGTACATTGTACGTATTGTTCAGGCGAGTTGACCACTTGTACATCTATCAGCCCGAATTCGCCTTCGGCAGGTACGGTGATAGTTTCTTCGTAATCAAATTTATAACCAATGCTCTGTCCGTCCCACATGAATTTGATATCATATCTGCTCGGGCCGGCTTTGATGCTGTCGATGCGGAAGAAATGCTTGTTTTCGGCATAGTCATGTTCCCATTTCACCGCTAAGTTGCCCTTGGCTGGTTTTACTGTCAGCAACTTCTTCACCTTTTCGGCAGGAATGAAGTCCGATGCAGTGACTGTACCGGTAAGATAATACAGGTTGGGTGTCGTTTTGTTGTAGAGCGACAGGCCGTCCAACTGGTAATAAAAGGTTGGTATGATCGTATTGATATTGAAAGTGAAGCTATTGGGAGCTTTGCCGACATCAGTGATTTTCGAAATTTGGAATTTGATTTTGTATTCGTGGCCCGGCTCAAAAGGCTTATCGGGCGTAAATTCAATGGTAGTGCTATTGATCCACACCGCTTTACCTGCCACAGATGGCGAAAATTTGAGCACATCATCCGCAACGGGATCGCCGGGCTGGGGAGCCTCTTTCATGGCATCGTCCGTCAGCACAACGCGTACCGGCGACAGGATGGAAATAACCCCTGAAGTATAAGCAACCACTAACGGATGCTCTGCATCGGCTTCGGCCTTGGATTTGCAACCCGAAAAACTTGCGGCAACTATGATACAAGCCAGCAAGGAAGTCAAACAATGATTGATTCTTGACATATTTAGTATTTATTGGTAAACAAACATAACGATGATCAGATATTATCGTCTAAAAGGATTGGAAATACGATCGATCACCTTCCAGTCTAAGCCGTGCTAAAGGAAAAGTTCCTGCCTTATAACCAATAATTTATAGTATAATATCCGGCAATCCCATAAAATATTCCGCGAAATTACGGGATTTTTCCGATATAGTGTAAGTTAATTTGTGTTTCTTTGCGATATACGCCGTAAAGTGTAGAATAGCGAAAGGGCTATTACTCATCATCCCTTCCCACAAAGAAGTAAATACCAATAATAGTGTGAGCCGCAACATTCCGTTCTTTGCGGTCTTTGATCTGGGTGGCGTGTTGTACCATCATGTGTACGTGACGGCCATATTCGGGTAAGATCAACTTCTTTTGTAAGGTATTGTATTCCATTTCGTACTTAATTTTCAAACGCAAAATTCACATTCATAGTCGCCTTCTATATGTCAGCGCAAATATGTGATATAAATTTGCACAAATTTACAGAAAATATTTAAATTGATTCCGTTACACACAAATAAAAACGTAAAACTTAGAAATCTGGTCTGATTGTAGCATTGCTCCTGGGTTTACTTGGATATTCAAACCAAGTGCAGGGTAATAGTCTATTTCTACTTCCTGTTTACGATCTCAAAAAGTCTGTATATCTCATTCATCGTTTTTTGGGGATCAAATATTTCTGAACGTTGTGTGGCCTTTTTCGCTAAAGTTTCCCTCAAATCGGCAGAACAGATGATTTTTTTCAAACCGTTATAAATTGACTCCTCATCTGTGTCGACCAACAATCCAGTTTCTCCATTATCCAGCATTTCCGATGTCCCCGTTACTTTTGTTGCCATAATCGCTTTGCCCATACACAATGCCTCGGCAATAACCAAAGGATACCCTTCGACGAGCGAAACCGAGACAAACGCATCGGAACACCTTACAAAAGGGTAAGGGTTTTTATGAAATCCTTGCAGAAAAACAACCTCATCCAGAAGGTACACCTCTATCATATCCCTAATGAGTTCTTCCTGTTTTCCGACGCCAACCAGCCAAAAATGAAAATCTAAATGGTCATCATGAATCAGACGGGCGATGATCGGAATCAGGCGATCGTAGCCTTTACGACGATTTAGACTGCCTACACTGCACAGCGTTAGTTTCGTTTTGGCTATCTCTACCAATCCGGCATTTTCAATAATGGCATCCCGCTCTATCATATTGAGTATGACCTGACGGGGTGTTTTGACCTGTGGAAATAATTTTCCGAATTGGGACAAGGCGTCATTGGAAACAAATACAATTTGATCCATGAGTGAATAACACGCAGCCTCTTCATCATCGCTTTGATAATAACTTTGTGTCCAGTGGCAAGTCAGTAAATCTAAATGAACCCATGCTATTTTAAAAGCATTTGATTGACGTTGTGCGACATACTTTGTTGACGTTCCTTCAAGAAATGCTATCTCGATATCGTAATTTTTGGAAAGTTGTCCATTTTCGGTTTTTTGAGTAAACCAATCGACCTGAGGAGGAATGTCGTCAAAATATACGCCAATAGGATGGAATACATAAAGATCGACTTGATAAGCCTGATAGTTGAAACGTTTCAGGATTTGAATCAATAACTTTTCAGCGCCTCCGCCTGCCAAAGAGCTGACACAAAACAATATACTTATCTTGTTACTCATGAGTTTTTGATACAATATTACAATATTTTTAGATTATATGTAAAATAATGAAAAACATGACTTTTGTCATGTTTTTCATTTGGTATTTTTCACTATTTTTGGCTGTTCAATGAAAGTCATAAATAAAATTATGATATTAACAATTATCATACCATTTCTGAATGAAGGTGTTGAAGTATTGCGAACTGTTGAATCCATTCGTGAAACTGCAACGGATAATCCTGTAATCATATTGATCAACGATGCCAGCGAGGACGGTTTTGATTATCCTTCTGTTGCCAAAAAATTTAATTGTACGTATATTCATCACGAAACCCGTATGGGAGTTGCCAATTCAAGACAGGAAGGTGTTGAAAAATGCAATACGGAATATTTGCTGCTGTTGGATGGGCACATGCGCTTTTACGAGAAAGGCTGGGACAAACTATTGCTTGCGCATCTCAGTGAAAACCCGCGTGCGTTGATATGTTGTCAAAACAGGACATTGTATAAAAAAGATGATGGCGAGATTTATGAAAAAGAAAGTTACCGTAAAGGCTATGGCGCATACATTGATTTCAGCAATTTCAGGGCAATGTGGAATTATACCGATCCGGCCCCATTCAGCAATCTTGCTGAAATCGCCTGCGTATATGGCGCCGCTTATGCCTGCAACAAAACATACTGGACACGCTTGCACGGCCTGCATGGGTTACAGTCGTATGGCTCCGATGAGCAACTCATCAGTATGAAAATTTGGATGGAAGGAGGAAAATGCCTCCTGGCGAAAGACATTGTTGCCGGGCATATTTACAGGGATAGTTTTCCCTACGATGTTGAAAAAGCGCATATTGCCTACAATCAACTTTATATTGAGGAGTTATTGTTGCCTTTCCCTATAAAAGAAAAATTGTTTGCTAACCATTATCGCATTCACAACCGAAATTTTTCGGAAGCACTTCAAACGCTCAAAAACAATTATAAAGAAATCAAAATCGAAAAAGAGTATTTGAAAACGATACTTAATAATGCAGAGTGCTTTATTCATATCAACAGTGTCATTGAAAAAAACAATCATCATAATTTTTAATTTAATTCTTTTTTATTATGAAAAACAATCAAAATCAAGAAGAACTTTGCGCCACATTGGGCATGAAGTATGACGAAGTTTCCGAACTTTTTGGGAACGAGACTTTGCGGGAAATGCAAATGGCGCAAATCAGCGGGGGAGCATCTTTATTTACTGTTGTTGCATTTTCGGCCCCATTTTCTGGAAATCGTTACTCCTTTTTAGGTTTAGGAGGTGTAGAATTATGTACTTTAGATATTGTTTATTTGACTACTCCGGGATGTTACCAGTTAACTTGGAGTGGTGGTAAAACAGTAATGGCGAAGTCCTATCAATTAAACAGTGAGACTTACGTAAATTACCATCCTGTTCCCGGACATACAAATTGGTCATATCTTTATGGTTTGAATTATGAACCATTTGAAGATGACCCTTCTGGTCCAACGTGTGGATGTAATGATCCATCATGTGGATGTTGATGAAACAGGGTTTTAATGATTATTGGATATTGTACTTCAAGTGTACGAGTTTTATTGCTTTGCAGAATCAATAAATGGTCGCTGTTTCAGATGTTTTGTGCCTTTGCATTGGAGTATATAATAGATATGCAATGAAAGTGTCCCGTTTCTACATATACCATACGCTTTCATTGACATGACAGTAATATATTTGAATTTATACAATAGGCCTTATATAAATTAGAATTCAATGAGTTTACTTCATGATCGGTCAAAAAGATGTCTCCACTCCGCATGCTGCGCAAGCTCCGGTCGATATGACGACAATACCTCAAATATATGGAGGGAGAAGGATTTTAGGCGGCGAAGTCGCCTAAAGCCCTTCTCCCTCAACCTTTTTTTTCGTACGATACCGTTATCCTATGTTTGCAAAAAATAAAAAGGATAACTTTGTTATCAATAAAAATAAGGCGTATTAAATTTCAACAGAAGAAAAAGGAAAAAAGAAAAAGATTGCTTTGATTGCCGTAGCAAATAAACTGCTAAAGCAGGCGTTTGCTATTATCAAAAACAAAAACAGAGTATGATGAAAATTTTTTATCAAAAAAACTTGCATATTAACACAGTTCTTGTCGACCAAGTAAACTCGTCCCTCGTTTACGCGTGAAGACATCTTTTTAGCTAATTCATATAAACTCTAATGTATAACTTTTTTTTGGGATTTGTTCTAAGCCTTATTCCTTTCACCTTATCCGCCCAACAATTCATCAGCGGGCGCATCACCGATGCCGGAGACGGCAAGCCTATTCCCGGCGCTGCAGTTTTCATTGCCAATACTACCGTAGGGACAACTACGGATTCTGCAGGTTATTACCGTCTCAGATTTCCGGGAGAGGGAAGCTACAGCGTGGTGATTTCTCATGTGGCATACGAATCGGTTTTTCGGGAGATCGAACCAAGGAATATGTCGTTGCTGTTTCATGCAGCCATGCATACTCGCGAAATGGAAGACATAACGGTGACTGCAAAAGTTCGGTCCCGCAACAAAGACATTGATCTTTTCTGGAAAACCATCCTGGGAAAAGCGCCATCCAAGAAAACCTTGCAACCCCTCAATCCCGAAGCGGTATTTTATTACTTCAATCCCGAAACGGAGAAATTAACAATAACCTGCCATGTTCCGCTACAAATCATCAATCACGAAACGGGTTATCAAATTCAATATGTGCTTAATTATTTCACTCATGATTACAATGTCGACATCAGCGACTGGGAAGGGCAATACATGTTCATTGAGCTTGCCCCAGCAACGCTCAAACAAAAAAACTTATGGGAGACCAACCGGAAGAAGATATATCAGGTTTCCATCACCAATTTTATCAAGTCATTGTATCATGATTCGTTACTTGCGAATGGTTTTTTGCTGGCCTGTACACAAAAACAGGAAATACCCAAACCGGATTATACAAAATCAACAAGTACGACAGTGATTAGCTATTATGACCATCATACAAACCGATATTACAGTAGACCTGTCGATTTTTCCCAAAAATTTGATTTGACAGATGCGAAAATATTTTCATCAATTGATTCTGTAATCGGTGATAAAATATTTGTGATACCATCCAATTTGGATGTGATGCTTGTTTGCTTCGGCAAACCGGTAACCGAAAAAAATGTGGAACGGGCAAAATGGCAAAAACCATGGGAAAAAACAGGTTTATTCAGGAATATCATCTTTACCCCGGGTGAACCGGTTCGTATTTTTTCCGATGGTTCATACAAAAACCCAATACGTTTTACTCCCGTTTTTGACTCCAAAACACTTTCGGGGCTTAACATGATACTTCCCATTGATTATCATCCGGATGGCAATTTGCAGGTAGCCACAATGGGTGAAACTGAACAACTTTTACCGGAACAATTGCTTGCAGATTCACTCACCAGCATTGCTCAACATTTCGATGAACAATTGGCTGTATTTCCACAGGAGAAATTACATCTTCATACCGACAAACCCTATTACCTCTCCGGCGAACGGATATGGTTCCGTGCACATGTGGTGGATGCGGCTTCACATATTCCTTCCTTTTCTTCCGGTAGCGTGTTTGTAGAATTGTTTGATGCTCGTGATTCAGTAGTTAGCCGTGTAAAGACAGGTTCGGCCAATGACTTATTCAGCGGGCATATCCCGATCCCGGAAGACGTGCCGGAAGGGGATTATGCCATCAGGGCTTATACCGCCGGGATGCGGAATCTGGATGAAGATTACTTTTTCATGAAAAACATCCGTATTGGCGACCCCATGAGTCGCATGATGCATGCGTTACCGGAATTTGAGTTTTTACCGGACCATAAAATCGGTGCAAGTATCCGGTTTTCACGTATCCGTCCTTTGGCAAGCATTACACCCGAATCGGCGAATATCAGCATCAATGGCGGCAAGCCAATGAATCTGAAATTCAAGGATGGCATATCAGGCTTCAGTTTCGATCTCCAGCCCAACGAAAAACAGCGGGTAATGCTGTTGGATGCCAAATATGAAAACAATCCGTATCGTCAATGCATCAAAATACCTTTGCCAGACGATGATTTCGATGTATCGTTTTATCCCGAAGGCGGTTCCATTTTGGCGGACTGCACGGGGCGTATAGCTTTCAAGGCGATGCAGCGCGACGGGACGGAGATCGACGTGAGCGGCATGGTATACGACCAGCGAGGAAACGAGGTGCTTCAGTTCAAAACCGATTTGCGGGGGATGGGGATCATTACGATGCAACCCGAACAGGGAGACAGATATTATGCGGTTTGCACCAACGACAAGGGACAATCCAAACGGTTTGACTTGCCTGTCGCCGTAGAGACTGGTTATTCGTTGTCGGCCAACTGGTCCAAAGACCGGCTTATTGTTCAGGTACGGCAACCCGGATATCAGCCATCCGCCGATACGCTTTGTTTGCTGGTTCATACACGTGGTGTTGTGCAGGATGTACGTATTTTGGAAAATACAAACGATCCGGTTGTTTTCCGCAAGGATTTTTTCCCTTCGGGCGTAAGCCATCTGCTGCTGTTGAGCAAAGATATGGTTCCGGTGAGCGAACGGCTGGTGTTTGCCTATAACGACGACCAGGCAAAAGTAACATGTAAAAGCGACAAAGACACTTATCCTTCCAGAAGCCCTGTTGAATATGCAGTGAACATTACAGACGAGGCGGGAGCCCCCTTGCATGGAAACTTTTCCGTTTCGGTGACAGACGATCATGAAGTAGCTGCCGACACGACTTCCAGCATACTAACCTCGTTGTTGTTGACATCCGATGTACGGGGACATATCCCCGATCCGGGCTATTATTTCCGGAAGAAGGACCAGTCGTCGGTGTATGCGCTCGACCTGCTGATGCTTACGCAGGGTTGGCGTCGTTACGATACGGAACGGATGGTGCGGAATGAGTTCATGTACCCCGACACGCTGCTGGGCAAGGGTTATGACATCTCAGGAACGGTACGAATCCCTTTAACGCAAAAACCTGTAGAAAAAGCCAACGTAAGCATCCTTTCCTTCAGTGGTGATTTTGTACAGGAGTTCATTACCGACCATAATGGCAGGTTCTATCTTCAGGATGGCGGAGTGGCCGACAGTACCCGGTTAGTTGTCCAGACGGCGCCAAAATTGGGTCGTCAAAACCTTGAGCTGACAATCGACAAGCCATCGTACCCGGAGCGGACGGTTCCCGTAGTTACCACCGGAACGCCGGATCGCGAAGTGTTTGCAAAATATGCTGACAAAGCGGAACAGCAATATATAGACGAACACGGAACCAGAATTGTCCACATCGAAGAAGTCACTATTACGGCGCAAAGAAAGAAAGCTGTTGATTATTCATTTTTTTATAAAGCGAAAGATGCCCATTATTCAGTTACTGAGGAAGAATTAGATAAATTTCCGGCAGTGACCATGAGTTCTTTACTGGAGCGGATTCCGGGAGTGAATACCTCAAAAAATTATGATGAAAGAACCCAAAGTTACTTGACTCATGTATTTTATAGAAGATATAAGGTCATGTTTATTGTTGATGGTATCAAAGAAAGTGCAGAATATGTAACGGAAAGAATAATACCATCTGATGTCGCTCAAATAGACCTTTTGACTGAGTCCGTCGCAATGGTGTTGGGCGCAACTATTGATGAACCTAATGTAATTTCCATACATACCAAAAGAGGCAAATCGAATACCCCCCAAAAAACGCCTTATATCAAATCCGTTATGCCGCTTGGGTTTCAAAAACCTGCCGAATTTTATGCGCCCAAATACGATACGCCCTCCCAAAATACAAAACCCGACCTGAGGACAACCATTCACTGGCAACCCAATATTACCACAGATGAGAATGGAAAGGCGACTTTCAATTTCTATACGGCGGATATACCATCAATATATACAGTAGTGATCGAAGGCATGACCACGGACGGGAAAATTGTATATCATAAGGATCAGATATCAGTTGTTTCATCAAATCAATAATTTCTAATTACAGTCTCATGTATCAATTAAGCCGTTATAACAAGTACATCAGATATAAAAATAAATTTCTGTATTTTAATGCATTAACACAGTGTAATTTTCTCATGACATCAGAGGAACATGACAAGATACAGGAGCAACTGAAAGACCCCATTACGTTTGCGTTACAGTACCCCACAGTATTTGCAAAATTTAAATCATGGGGGTTTATCATCGAAAGCGATGTTTCGGAATTTGATGTGATCAGATTCCGGCATTTTTCCGAATTGTTTTCGCCGGCGAGTTATCATATGGTGATCAATATCTGCGACCAGATGCTGCTTGACGGCAAAATGGAGCATTTCGTTTTGGTGTTGGGCAGGTTCATTAAAAATATGATCAAAAACCGGCCAAAACCCATCTGTTTGGAATGGATATTGGGCGATGCTGTTTCGTATAAGGAAATAACCGTTTATACCAATAAATATATCAAACAATTGTGTTCAAAAAATGAAATACCGCTTTACAGTCAGGCGGATTTGACGGATGCAGAACTTGATAACAATATGGTTGCCGCATATAAGAACATTGACCTCAAAAACTTTAGACTACGCGTTTTGATTGCACAAAAGAGCCGCGAAGAACACATCGGCATTGACGACCTACCGAAGTTAAACTGGCTGATAGAAAAGATACATACGATACTCCAATACTCCGATGGGACATTGCTGATTGATGCAGTATTTCAAACTGAAATCCCGGTTGAGAAGACAGTTGCTTTTTTCAACAGAATTTGCACGGAATTAAGAAACCGTATACAGGTAGTGTTAGTTTTACATGGAAAAACGACTATTCAACAGTACCATCATGCTGTTAAAGAAGTATCCGGTCTTGGTTTTAATCTTCAACCCATCGCATGGAAAAATATGACAATAAGTCCGGAAAACATCACCATTACCACCGATGGAAATGTATTTTTCGACCGGTATGTTGAATATGACGAAACCCGGAAAATAGGAAAACTAAATCCCGAAGGGATCATCGAATGGGATGAGGTAAAAAAAGCGTTCTATTATGGCAGGATCTGGTTTGACAATGAACAATGCAAAGAATGCCCCTACTTGTACATTATGAGAGATTTTTGTAAGGACTATGTCTTTCATTATGGAAATCGCCTCGTAGTAAACTGCCCTATGAAAAACGGCATCACTCATGGCGATCAGGTTCTGGTCGGCATGTATGAAACCAAACATTTTTTCAACCAACCATAATTTATGGCTAAAAAATTTCCTGTATACAAGCAGTTGGATTCAGCAGATTGCGGTCCTACCTGTTTGCGTATGATTTCCAAATATTACGGGCAGAATGTTGATTTGCAAAATTTAAGAGACTTCTGTTCATTGAATCGTTATGGTGTATCCATGTTAGGGTTGAACGATGCCGCCGAGCATATCGGTTTCCGTAGCATGGGAGTAAAAACCAGTTTCGATCGTTTGGCAAAAGATGTTATTTTTCCCTGTATTGTTCACTGGCGGGACGATCATTTTATAGTTGTTTATAAAATTAAGGTCAGAAAAAAAGGAAAAGAACTAAAGGGCAAGGTATACGCCACCGATCCCGCCTTCGGACTTGTATGTTATTCGGTGGAGGAATTTCTTGACGGATGGATCACCGACACCGTAGATGGAAAGGATAAAGGCTACGTTTTGCAGATGGTGCCCACCATGCTTTTTTTTAATCCTGAATATAAAGAAAATGAAAAAGTTAAATTAACCGTTTTTCTTCAATACTTCACCCCTTATAAGAAATTCTTTTTCCAGGTAATACTTGGAATGATTGTTGGTTTGGCGTTCTCGTTTGTAATGCCCTTCTTAACCCAATCGGTTGTTGATGTTGGCATATTGAACAACAACATCAACTTTATATATATGGTGATGGTAGCTCAGTTGATTATTGCTTTCAGTGAGCTGTTCATCGGTTTTATCAGGAGCTGGATCATGCTGCACGTTATGTCGAGGATCGGCATAGCGCTTATATCCGATTTTATTACCAAAATGTTGCGGTTGCCCATCAGTTTTTTCGATTCGAAAAAAACAGGCGACCTGATGCAACGTATCGGCGATCATTCGCGTATCCAGTCATTTTTCACGGGTACTGCCATCGGAACAGCATTTTCGTTTGTCACTTTTTTTGTTTTTGCCATCGTCCTGTGGTTTTACAATCAAAAAATGCTGCTCATCTTCCTGGTCGGTCATGTTTTGTATGTTACATGGGTGTTTCTGTTTCTTAAAATACGACGGGAATTGGATTATAAACATTTTGATCAGGCAGCCCGCAACCAATCGAGCATTGTAGAAATACTGACCGGAGCGCAGGAAATCAAACTCAGCGGTTGCGAGAGTAAAATGCGCAACAAGTGGGAATCAATTCAGGCGAATCTTTTGAAAATTAAGATGAAAGGACTTACCATTGGCCAAATTCAAAGCGGAGGTTCGTTTTTTCTATCAAATGTCACCAATATTATCATTTCTGTCTATTCCGCTCAATTGGTCATTGGAGGGGAGATCACATTAGGCATGATGATGTCGCTGTCATATATCATCGGACAACTCAAGGGGCCTATCGGTGCATTTATTGGATTTGTCCATTCATTTCAGGATGCAAAAATAAGTCTTGAACGCTTAAGCGAAGTGCATTTCAAACAGGATGAAATTCAGGAAAATGAATCAAAATACAAGTATTTTCTGTCCGATGAAAAAGATATACATTTGAATCATGTCACCTATAGCTATTATAGTCGTAATTCAATTCCCGTATTAAAAGATGTTTCCTTTACCATCCCGCAAAATAAAGTAACAGCAATCGTCGGCGAAAGCGGAAGCGGAAAAACAACATTATTGAAACTGTTGTTGGGATACTATGAACCTTCGGGAGGAGCAATACATGTGGGAAAAATCAAGCTGGATAATTTTGACAAGACGTTTTGGCGTAGTCGATGCGGCACGGTAATGCAGGATGGATTTATTTTTTCGATGACCATTGCCGAGAATATTGCCGTAAGCAGTGAGTTTATCGATCGGAAAAGGCTGTATGATGCTGCTGTATTGGCAAACATTCACGGTTTTATAGAACAATTGCCTGCCGGTTATAATACAAAGATAGGACCTGAAGGAGGAGGAATCAGCCAGGGACAAAAACAAAGAATACAAATCGCAAGAGCCGTTTATAAGGATCCAGAGTTCATTTTTTTTGATGAAGCTACCAACTCGCTTGATGCAATCAACGAAAAAATTATTGTGGAAAATCTCCAAAAGTTTTATCGTGGAAGAACAGCCGTTATCGTTGCACATCGTTTAAGCACAGTGAAAAATGCTGATCAAATTGTTGTATTGGACAATGGAGCCGTTGTGGAAGTTGGGACACATGATAACTTGATTGCCCAAAAAGGTTGCTATTATCATTTAGTTAAGAATCAAATAACTATATAAATGGAGAATCAAATAGAATTGCGTGCTGAACGAATGCAGGAATTATTGGGGCCGGCTCCTAGGGGATTAATCCGCTATGGTATTGGCGTCTTTTTCTTTATCGTGGTTCTTCTATTCATATTCTGCTGTTTATTTAAATATCCTGAAACTTATTCCGCCGAAGTTGAAATTACTTCCGAGTATCCGTCCGTTTGGCTGGTGTCTCAGTCAACAGGTAAAGTGGACTCAGTTGCAGTTGAAAACAACACGCTTGTAAGAAAAAACCAGTTACTGGCCGTTATTCATAATACGTCTAATTTTAATGATGTACAACGGATGAAGGTGAAAATTGATTCTTTACAACCTTACATTAACCGTTTTAATATTGAAAAATTGAAATTCAATAAGGAAGCACTGCAACTTGGCGCTTTACAGGAACCGTATATCAAACTATATACAGCTATCAGCGAATACCAGTTGTTTTATTTCGACAATATCCAAAAAATTCAGGGAAATGCCATAAAAGAAGAGCTGAAGGAATTGCAAAACTACATGGAAATACTTCATGAACAAAATAGGATAAAAACTGAAGTAAACAAGTTGGCATACAATGAATTTTCAAGAGACTCATCGATGCTTGAATTTAACGGGATTTCAATGACTGATTTTGAGAAAAGTAAACAAATATTTTTACATGATAAGATAGAACTTGCTCAATCCAAATTGGCTTTAAGCAATACTGTAATGAATATAAAAAAATTGGAAAATACCTTGTTGGAATTGAAGAATGACTTTAAAACCAAAGAGGAATCTTATAAATCGGCAATTTTAACATGTTACGAACAAATGAAAAGCAACTTGGATGCTTGGGAGAACTTATATGTACTGCGTGCTACATCCGATGGCATGATTAATTTTTCAAAAGTATGGAGCAAAAATCAGTTTGTAAATGCCGGTGAGAAATGTTTTGCCATCATTCCGGATAACGCGGGTAAAATCATTGGCAAGTGTATCTTTTCTGTGAAAGGTTCAGGAAAATTGAAAGAGGGACAGGTCGTTTACATTAAGCTGGCGGAATATCCCTATATGGAATATGGTATGTTGAAAGGCAGCTTGAAAAATATCTCCGGAATATCATCCGAAATAGAGACCTCTGCTGGAAGGCAAAGATTTGTTACTGCAGACATCTTTTTAACGGATGGTTTTTCCACTACATACGGAGTTGACATACCATTTGCAGGTCAAATGTCAGGTACAATTGAGGTGGTTATCATGGATAAAACGTTGATACAGTATTTCTTTGATCCATTAAAGCACATCTGGACAAAAAACCTGAAACAAATTTGAAATATGAATTTGACGAATTTTCAGATAGATCAAGAGCCTGTTTAGAATTAAATCACCAGTTTCTTATCTCTATCTTTACGAGGGACAAGTATGCGCATGGAGACATCTTATCTTTTTAAATAGCCTTTTATTCGACAGGTTTCATTGTATACAGAATTGCTTCTAATTGCCTGATCATTTGTCGTTTATCCCTGTTCGGATAAAAGACAAACCCCATGCCGGTAACATTTTGCCCACGTTTGGTGTCTACCATCGACAACGTTACATAAGGACCGCCCATATAGCTGTGTTCTGTTTGCCAGAGACCGTTTAACTGAACGCAGTACATTCCGTCTTTCTGGAACTTTTTCACTTCCGGAAAAACAGTCGGTTCATTAGCCATATACGATCCGTCGGTTGGGCCGGGCACATACTTTTTTGTCATCGCATTCATTTTCGCGATCAGGTTTTCGGCTTCTAATTGGCTTTGGTCGGTATAAGGCTCTTTCCATACGAGTATGCCCCAGTTTTTTTCGCCTTCTTCACGTGCGATCCATACAAAATCATCTTTGTCTACATCTAATGTATATTCCTTTGGAACCACAATGTCGACCTGGAATTTCTCACGCACTTTTTCTACGATGGTGGGAGCAATGATTTTTCGGTAATATGCGATGTAGCCATCCCTGTCTTTGGCCAGGAAACGCGAAATGATAATGTCTTTATTCCTGTCCATGCACGCAATGGCCGAATCGGCAGATGGCGCTTCGAGGTTGAACAACAATTGATTCTGGGCGTAGACATCCGTTTTGTATCCCAATTTCGGTTTTTCCAATCCATTGTCAATCTTAACAATCACAATATTCCGGAACCTCTTCATGAAGTCTGTCAAGTCATTCTGCTGCGACAGGGTAAACATCGGTTCGGGTGCAGGTAACCCCATCACCGGGGTAGCTAAGTAATGGCGGATGGAGTCGCCACAAGCACCTTTCCAGAGGTTATTGTCTATCACAATCAGCACTTCGCCTTCCCGGCCTTGTGCAGTAGGCAACAACTTTCCGTCCGAATGGCACGAAACCATGCTTACTCCGGTCAGGAGAAATATCAAGCTATATTTTAAAATTCTTGTCTTCATATCGTTCATGTTTAATATGGTATCAATTCTAATCAATCGATGTAAAATTAGAATATTTTATCGAAAAAGATCTTGATCAATGATTATTTGACTGCGCCCAATGATTATTCGGTTATCCGTCGATCCTTGTGATCTTTGCACCGATATTGTTCAAACGGATATCGATGTTTTCATAGCCGCGGTCGATTTGTTCGATGTTGTGGATCACACTGGTTCCTTCGGCGCTCAGTGCTGCGATGAGCAAGGCGACACCGGCCCGGATGTCGGGCGAGGTCATCACTGTGCTTTTCAGCCGTTGCTTGTTACCCAACCCGATAACGGTAGCCCTGTGGGGATCGCAAAGAATAATGCGTGCACCCATGTCAATCAGTTTATCGACAAAAAACAGGCGGCTTTCGAACATCTTCTGGTGGATCAGTACACTGCCGGTCGCTTGTATCGCCACTACCAGGAAAACGCTCAGCAAGTCGGGTGTCAACCCTGGCCAAATGGCATCGGCAATGGTCATGATCGATCCATCGATAAATGTTTCAATTTCGTATCCCTTATGTGGTGGGATATAAATATCATCATTTCGTCGTTCGATACGAATACCGAGCCGTTCGAACGAATGCGGGATAATACCCAGATGCTCATAACCTGTATTTTTGATGGTAATTTCCGAGCCGGTCATGGCTGCCAACCCGATGAAACTACCAACTTCGATCATGTCGGGCAATAGTGTATGTTCACAACCGCCTAATTGATCCACACCTTCAATGGTCAGCAGGTTCGACCCGATACCGCTGATCTTTGCCCCCATTCGGTTCAGCATCTTGCAAAGTTGCTGGATATACGGCTCACAGGCTGCATTGTATATAGTGGTGAAGCCTTTTGCCATCACGGCCGCCATTAGGATATTACCTGTACCGGTTACTGAAGCTTCATCCAACAACATATAATTCCCTGTCAGTTGTTTCGCCACAACGTGGAAACATCCTTTATCCTCATCATAAGTAAAATCAGCCCCCAGTTTCTCAAATCCGAAAAAATGAGTATCCAAGCGCCGACGTCCGATCTTGTCGCCTCCCGGACGGGAAATGACACCTTTGCCGAAACGCGCCAGCAGCGGTCCGATCATCAAAATGGAACCACGCAACGCCGCTGCTTTTTTCTGCACCTTAGGATCGTTCAGCGTATCGACATCTACACCGCTGGCACAAAACTCGAAGTCCTTAGGGCCTATTTGGATCTTTGTTACACCCAAGTCACCAAGCAAATCCATCAAGATATTAACATCCCTGATGCCGGGAATATTCCGTATAATTACTTTTTCTTTGGTCAGCAGGCACGCACAGATCACCTGCAATGCCTCATTTTTGGCGCCTTGTGGATGTAATTCCCCACACATACGTTGTCCACCTTTGATTTCAAATGTTGCCATAGTGTAAGTAAAGTGCAAAAAATGAAGGGCGAAGCATTGAAAAACAATTCCTCACCCCTCCTTTATTATTTATTTACGGCTCGAGCCGACCAATCTTTTCTTCCTATTTTTCATTCCCCCTTGCGATACCTGCGATGGCTCCCTGACGACAGGTTCAGCAAATTGCACCAGTTCAGGGTTCAACAGGATTTTACCATCGGATATATCCCAAAGATCCTGAACTATTTGTTCGTTGGCAAGTTCACTACGGTTCCATGCAGTATATGACTTTTTCATTTGCGTGGCCAGCAACTGGATCAGGGAATCCTTCAATGTCCCATCTTCCACTTTGCCTGCTTCGCGAATCATGTCCACCAAAATTTTACCATAATGTTTTTGACGGATGTGCGATTGCGGATAAGGCACCATATGAGGCCTTTCGACCAATGCGGTAGGTGATGGCGGCGGGTAGGGCGCATCAATATCCAATTTGAATTCGGATATAATGAACAGATGATCCCACAACTTATGCTTGAAATCGGGAATATCACGCAGATGAGGTTGTAAAGTTCCCATAATACCAATAATGGTGTGGGCTGCAACATTCCGTTCTTCACGGTCTTTGATCTGGGTGGCGTGTTGTACCATCATGTGTACGTGACGGCCATATTCAGGTAAGATCAACTTCTTTTGTAAGGTATTGTATTCCATTTCGTACTTAATTTTCAAACGCAAAACACACATTCATAGTCGCCTTCTATGTGTTAGCGCAAATATGTGATATAAATCTGCACAAATTTACAGGAAAATATTTAAATTGATTCCGTTACACACAAATAAAAACGTAAAACTTAGAAATTTGATCAGATTGTAACAGGAAAAAAATGTCCATATCAAACAAAAGCCCTACAAATATTTTGCAAGGCTTTGATTTCCAGGTGGAGATAAGGAGAATCGAACTCCTGACCTTTTGACTGCCAGTCAAACGCTCTAGCCAACTGAGCTATACCCCCATTTGCGGGTGCAAAGATAAGTAATAAATTGAAACTAACTAATGTTCGATTCAAAAAGAATTATTTTTTTGATATATTTACAGATACTAATGGTCTTAAATTTTTGTTGAAATAATGCAACCTTTGGGAATGATATTTGTTGTGAATTATATAAAAATAGCTTTGACAACTTTTGAAAATTGTTAAAGGAAGTAATTATAAAAATTGATTGATATGAAAAAGATAATTTTGTTTGTTTTGATTTTGTTATCCATTGCGGGAAGCAGCACGGGACAAGAAAAGAAGTCGAAAAAGGAACTCAAGGAGGAACAAGCCGCAAAGATCGAAAAGATAATCGAGGCGCAGGATTACAAGTTTGTGGCGCAACGGGTTTTCCCTATGTCAGGCAAACCGATCAACCTGACATCGGAATATGATTTGCAAGTCAGCAATGATACTACCGTCACAGCATACTTGCCTTATTTCGGGCGTGCATACACGGCTCCGATGGATCCTACGGAAAGTGGTATCAAATTCAAAAGCAAGGATTTCGACTATAAGATCGAAAATGACAAAAAAGGAGGATGGATTATTTCGATCACTACCAAGGATACAAAACAACGTGTCGACATGGTTTTGAGCGTCACGACCAGTGGTTCGGCCATGCTGTCGGTAAATGACGAAACCCGCCAAAGTATATCGTTCAACGGTTATATTGACGAACTGAAAAAGAAATAATTGTAATCTATATTACCTGCTGGGTTTTTTAAACCCGGCAGGTTTTTCCTGACTTTGACGGTTTAAGCGCATTCGTTCTCCATCCCATCCTTGATATATAGCGAGTTACGGTGGTGTAAAACAAAAGTTGTTTTGTAGTGCCCCGATGATAAATCTCCTGAAATTCTTGCAGTTGGATATAAA
>JAVBSH010000157.1:0-34318 GCA_031547085.1 Bacteroidales bacterium | reverse complement strand
ATTGTAAAGGTCGAGGATATTAAACAGTGGAAAAATGAAAATATCGGGGAAAGCCTTTTGGGGAAAAGAAATAAGTTGTTTAAAAAGTGGAACGATGATCTTTGTTGATAAAACCCAAATTTTTTACACCCCACCTGACAGGTCTTTGAGACCCAACAGGTCATGTCGTTATCTATTCAATCTCCAACATCACCACCGATTTGGCTGGCAACTGCACCGACAGGTTTCCCTTCGACAGCTTAGCATCCTTGAAATCCTTCACCGCCACAGTATTTGGTTTTTCAAAAGTATTACAATCGCTAATCTTTGTGGAAGTGAGTATCTTTCCGGTTACGTTCTTGGTTGTAATGCCACGCAATTCGCAATCAACGGCCTGCACCTTATTCGGGTCGACATTCACCAGCGTGATGTGTATCTTACCGGCAGCGTCCTTCGAGGCGGATACGCTTACGGCATCCATCTTGCGGCCATTCAGTTCATACTTGTTGCATGAAAAAGCGATTGGGAGCATCGTAGCTTCCTGATGCACCTTGTAGAGCCAGAACACCCAGTAAGTAGGCGTGAGCACCATCTTTTCCTTATCCGTAAAGATCACTGCTTGCAGTACATTAATGGCTTGTGCAATGTTGGCAATCTTCACACGGTCGCAATGTGCATTGAAAATGTTCAGGTTAACGCCTGCTACAATCGCATCGCGTATGGTATTTTGCTGGAACAGGAAGCCGGGATTGGTTCCGGGTTCCACGTTGTACCATGTACCCCACTCGTCCGGTGCAAGCCCGATACGTTTTTGCGGATCGTACTTGTCCATGATGGTCGAATGTTTGGAAACCAGTTCCTCCATACGATAAGTTTTTTCGATGGTGGTGAAATATTCGGCTTCGTCGAACTGCGTTGCTGAACCCTTGTCCCCCCACGTTTTAGGAACCGTATAATAGTGCAACGACAATGCCTGCATGCGATTCCCCACATTTTTCATCAGGGTTTCCGTCCAGTAGTAATCGAAATCGCTGGCGCCACCGGCAATTTTATAGAGGCGATTGTCACCATAGTTACGGCAATAAGTGGCATAACGACGGTACTGGTCGGCATAGAAATCGGCTGTCATGTTACCACCGCAGCCCCAGTTTTCGTTACCTACGCCCCAGAACTGTACTTTCCAAGGTTTTTCACGGCCATTCTTCTTGCGAAGGTTGGCCATCGGGCTTTCTCCGTCGAAAGTGATGTATTCCACCCATTTCGACATTTCTTCCACCGTTCCGCTGCCCAGATTGCCGCAAATGTATGGTTCGCAACTTAATTGTTCACACAGATCAAGGAATTCGTGCGTGCCGAAACTATTGTCTTCTACCACACCGCCCCAGTGCGTGTTCACCATCTTGGGCCGCTCACTGCGCGGACCGATGCCGTCCATCCAGTGATATTCGTCGGCAAAGCAGCCGCCCGGCCAACGCAGGTTCGGGATGCTGATATCCTTTAATGCTTTCACCACATCGTTACGGATGCCGCGGGTATTAGGAATCGGTGAATCTTCACCCACCCAGAAACCGCCATAGATGCAATGTCCCAAATGCTCAGCAAAATGCCCGTAAATATGTTTACTTATCGTATGTTCGCCTTGATTGGCATTCACTATCAGCTTGTTTTGCGCCTGAATGGTGGCGCACAGCATCATAGCTATAAAAAACAGGTTTATTTTCTTCATGATATGTTATTTAGAAGCCCCACCCCAACCCTCCCCCAAGTGGGGAGGGAGTATGCTATCCACCTTTAGTGCAAAGCATCATATCCTTATAGAAGAGGGATTGAAACGTGGCCTTTGGTTTATATTACGTTTTAATCGGGTTTTTAAATCTAATAGGTCATTATTCTTCACTACTTTTGAGAAGCACCTATTCCCTCCCCACTTGGGGGAGGGTTAGGGTGGGGCTTCCTTTCAACCACGGCGCCGTAAATTTCACCGTTATGGTGCCTACTCCGCCTGTTGGCTGGATATATGCCAGCAACCGCCCATGGAAAACCCGCTGCACATTATCGCGGTAATTGCCCATATCCGAATTGTTGCCTGCTTCCAAGCCCTGCAATTTGGCCGGCCCGTCGATGGCACAGGTCACTTCGTCGTCCGAGAGCATCACCGGGATTCCGTTTTCGTCCACTACTTGGACTATGATTTGCGCCAGGCCATTGTCTTTTGCAGCACCGCTGCTATCCACAGTAGCGGTCAACGCATAAGGCCTTTCCGATGAACGGATCGTATAGCCGCTGATCCTGTTTCCCGTAGCATCCATTCCTACTACCTTCAATGTGCCAGACGCATAAGGAACATCCCACCAGATAACGCCTGTAGTATCGTCGTAATCCTTTGTTGCGCCCACTTCCTTACCGTTGAGCAACAGCCGTGCTTTAGCAGCATTGGTGTAACAAACAACACGTATCGTTTGCCCGTCGGCATAATTCCATATCGACCATGCGTCAATGGATGGCCCCCAACGGTCGCGATCGCGATTGGGCGCCGGGTAGGTACCAAGGTAAGCCATTGGTTTTTCTGCCCAGAACGATTGACGGAAATAGCCACGCGGCTTAATAAACCCGCCAAAATCAATTAAACCTGTATATAGTCCGCGCGAAGGCCACGCACCCGACTCGCCGAGATAGTCGATACCTGTCCACAGGAATTGTCCGAAGATATGCTTGTTGTCACGGACGACTTTCCATGCCGACATTCCATGACCATTCTCACTTCCGTATATCACACGCTTAGGATAAGTCTTATGATCCACATCGTAACGGTTTTCCGTATAATTATATCCTGCAATATCCAATGCATCCGGATATTCGGTAGCGTTGGACATCACCACGCCAGCCAGTCCGGCAGTAACAGGACGGCTCGGATCATTCTCCTTCACCACAGAGGCTAATCGTTTGGCTATTTTTCCCAACCGTCCGGCATTGGGTTGCTCAGACTTGTATCCGCCAAACATCGGCTGGTTGATGGTTGTTCCGTCAAGTACCGGGTGCGAATACGGATCGTTGGGATAATCTACTTCATTACCGATGCTCCATGCAAAGATGGACGTATGGTTACGGTCGCGACGGATCATATCAGCCAGATCGCGGCTGCTCCATTCCTCGAAGAAATCGTAAGCGCCTTCGAATCCGGGTGTTCCTTTATTCCAACCTGCGAGCCATTTGCGCTTCGGAAATTCCCATTCATCGAATGCTTCATCCATCACCAATAATCCTAATTCGTCGCAAAGTTCGTATACATCGGGGGTTTGCGGGTTGTGGGTCATGCGGACAGCGTTACACCCAATCTCTTTCAGGGTTAACAGACGGCGTTTCCATACTTCGCGGGGAACAGCCGAACCGAGTATACCAGCATCGTGGTGTATGCATACGCCTTTCATCTTCATCCATTCGCCATTGAGCGCAAAACCCTTGTCGGGATCGAACGTGAAAGTGCGGATACCGACCATGGTCACTGTTTCGTCAATCGTTTTACCGTTTTGCATCACAATGGTTTTCAATTGGTACAGGCTTGGTGTTTTGATACTCCACAACAATGGCTTGCTGACATTCAAATCGGAAGTGGCTTTTCCATTGGTTTTCGCCGGAAGGCTGATCTTTTTCGATGACTTGGCGATTTCTTTATCGTTGGCATCCAGCAACAGTTGTACTACGGTAAGGTCGACTTTTGCATCCGAACCATTTTCGAGGTCGGTTTCCACAGTCAATACTGCTTTCCCTTTATCGACAGATTTAGTTCGATAGAACACGCCCCATTGCGCGATATGTACCGGGTCTGAGGTTACCAGCCACACATTACGGTAGATACCCGATCCGGTGTACCAACGTGAGTCGGCCGAGCGGCTGTGATCTACACGTACGGCGATAACAGCCGACTTGCCGGCTTCTACGTACGACGTGGCATCATACATGAACGAAACGTAGCCATTGGGACGTTTACCCAAGGAGTGTCCGTTAATAAAGACTTCACTGCGGTTGTATACACCTTCGAAATAAAGATATACCTTATCGCCCGGCTTGCTTTGCGGGATGTCAATGGTTTTGCGGTACCAACCGATGCCGCCGGGAAGATAACCGGTACAACTGGCAAGGCCCGGACTAAGCGTACCTTCTACACTCCAGTCGTGCGGCAAATCAAGCGTACGCCATTTGCCAGCATCAAAATCGATTGCCTGTGCGTTGGGTACGTCTCCCAAATAAAATTGCCATCCATTGTTGATCTTTTCGGGCTTACCGAAAGAAACCTGAGCGGAAAGGTTTATAGGCAGAAAAACCGTTATTATCGCCAATAACGTTGATAGCACTGACCTGCTGGGTCTTCCAGACCCGGTAGGTCTTGACAAAATTAAACCTATCGGGTTTAAAAAACCCAGCAGATTAGACACGTTTTTTTTAAAATCGGAAAGGTTCGCTGATTCATTTTTAAACCTACCGGGTCTGAAAGACCCAGCAGGTTTTTGGGTTAATCTTAACATTGTCATCAAAATATTTAAATATCTTCTTCTGTTAATTCTTTGATCCTCTGATGCTGTAGCCGCTTAAAATCGTGCCAAACGATAAAATTATCCACGTCATCAAAATAGTCTAACACTGTTTTTCTGTCTAAACTGGTTGGTTCGTCAGAAATGATAGACATGTATGACGAGTGAGGATAGTCCAATGAAGTGGAAAATCCATGTTTAATTGGGTTTAGATGAATATATACCACTAACTGCATAAAATACTCCTTATCGTTTACCCTGTTGCGGGTGGGATGCCGTTGAAATAATGCACCGGTACGTTGATAACCTTTATTAATACTTTTGGCGTAAGCATTCAACATATTGGATAGAGGTTTATATGTATCTGCATCCTGGCAGTTTTGTTGTTCCTTGAATCGCAACAACAGGTGGTAATGATTTTTCATCAGGCAATAGGCGTATATATCGGCAACCGAGACCAAATATTTCTTCATCAACAATAGAAAGAAAGCATAATTCTTTTCTTCCTTGAAAATATCCTCTTTGTTGATACCCCTGTTGCAGATATGATAGGTTACCCCGTATTCAAATCGATCCTGTTGCATATTTATCAATTCAATTTAATGACCTGATCTAATGACCTACCGGGTCTGGAAGACCCAGCAGGTTTCCGGTTACCAAAAATAGAGATAAAAGAATGCACAAAGAACAACTACCCCGAACGATGCGATCACATCCCACTTGTCCCAGCTCTTTGCGATTTGTTTCCTATAATCGCTTGTGAAAGTGATGGCCTCTACCTGTTGAACGGTTGGCTTCGGAGTGAAAAACGACACCACAACCATCAACAAGATGATAAAAACAAGCAACCATATCTCAAAGATAAGCCAGTTGGTATGCCAAAACCAAGTTGTACTTTCCCACGCCCATCCTGTCATAGCTTTTGCGCCTGTATCCGTAAAGATATTGGTGAGCAAGCGCACCATACCGAGGGCAAAGCCCGCGATCATACCTACTTCACCTGCCTTGGGCGTAATTTTTTTGGAAAATATACCTAATGCGAATACTGCTACCATCGCAGGGGCAAGCAACGATTGAATGCCTTGCAGATAGCTGTAAAGACTACCGAGACTCATCATCACAGGTATCCATATAATACCAAGTATCACTACCGCAATCGTCGCAATACGACCAGCCAAAACATATGTACTTTCACTCTTATTTTTGAATTTTGGTTTATAGAAGTCTTCCGTAAATAGCGTTGCGCAAGAGTTGAAGAATGCCGCCAAAGAAGCGACCAATGCCGATATAAAGCCAATAGTAACAATACCTTTCACTCCCGCAGGCAAGACAAATTTTACCATCGAACCAAAGGCGGTATCCGGGTCGTTCAATGCGAAACCACTATCGGGACGTGCAGCCAATGCAGCAGCTACCATCCCCGGTATCAAGAACATAAACACAGGTAACAGTTTGAAATAACCGGCAGCAATAGTACCTCTGCGTGCACGTTTCATGACCACTTCGTTAGATTCGCCTTTACGTTGCCCAAGTACACGTTGAACGATGTGTTGGTCGGTACACCAATACCAGAAACCGATAATGGATGCTCCGATAAATACCCAGAATCCAGGATAATCGTCATACAGCGGATCGCCTGTCGAAAAGTGAAACATGTGGTTGGTGCCGTATGCAACACCATCCGCTCCCACGTTTAGCGTTTTAGAATAGCTGATCATTGCTGTCCACCCCTCAGCGATACTGCCGCCTCCAAGCGCCGACAATCCCAGGAAAAGCACAAGAAAAGAACCAAGAATAAGTATAGGCGTTTGAATTGCCGACAATGTCATCACTCCTTTCATCCCTCCGAGCACGGTAAAGATACCCGTTAAGACGATCAAACCTATTGCCCCATACCAAAAAGGCAAACCGAGAAGACTCTGCATGAAGATGCCGCCTGTAAACGCTGTTACACTCACTTTGGTCAGTACGTATGCCACAAGAGTGATGATAGACAGCCACGAACCCGTAGCAGGTGTGTAACGATACTTGAGGAAGTCGGGCATGGTGATGATTTTTCCCATCTTATTGTTCATCAGTTGGTAGAACGGTACGAAGAGCCAACCCAGGATGAGGATCATCCAACCTTGCATCTCCCAGTGTGCCATGCCCACACCTGCTTTTGCACCTGTTCCGGCAAGCCCAACAAGGTGTTCCGAACCGATGTTAGCAGCAAAGATAGCCGCACCAATGATATACCAGGGTTCACCTTTACCGAACAGGTAATCTTCGCTGTCGGCACCCTGTCGCGAACGTTTGTCTTTTCGTATAGAACGCCAAACAGCCCATACGACCGCTAATATCCCGACTGTGAGAACCAACCAGTCGAGCCAGATAAATTCATGAGAATTCCAATTCATAATAATTCAAAGATTCAATAGATTCAATAGATTCAATAGATTTGGCATATTGATTTATCAGCATATTGATTCGCTGAATTTGCCGACTTGTTGATATTTCTGATATAATTCAGCATACAATTTATGATTTTCCATATCTGGAAAGTATTCATAAGCAAAGCCCTGTCCCATAGCTTTTTGAGCGTCCTCCACCTTGGCATATTTGCCGGCTGCAACGGCTGCAAACATGGCTGCTCCAAAAGCGCATGCCTGTTCGGCTTTTGCAACTTTGATCGGCATGCCCAGTACGTCGGCCAATATTTGCATCACAAACGGCGACTTGAGCGAGATACCGCCAATACCAATCACTTCATTGATTTCGATACCGTTTTCGAGGAACCTATCTACGATGGCCTTAGAACCAAAGGCAGTAGCTTCCACCAACGCACGGAAAATAAGCGGTGCAGTGCTTCCCAAGGTCAGACCGGTGATGGTGCCGGTGAGCAACTGGTTGGCGTCAGGCGTGCGGCGACCGTTCATCCAGTCGGTAGCCACAATGGTGCTCTCGCTTACAGGAACCTTTTCGGCCTCGCGGGTTAGCGCCGGGATAATGTTGTCCAACGCTTCTTCCACCAGTTTTGCTTTAGTGGCTTCGTCGATAAGGTTTGATTTTGCGATGATATTGGTTACCGGCCATTCCACTACGCGCTTGAACCATGCATAAACGTCGCCGAAAGCCGATTGTCCCGCTTCCAGGCCAATCATTCCCGGTATGACCGAGCCGTCCACTTGTCCGCAAATGCCGGGAATCAACTTATCACCCATTTCTTCGTGTGGTGCTACCATGATATCACAAGTAGAGGTACCGATGACACGTACAAAAGCGCCCGGAACGATTTGCGCTCCCACAGCGCCGAAATGACAATCGAAAGCCCCTACGGCAACGGCTACATTTGTCGTCAACCCAAGTTTACCAGCCCATTCAGCCGTAAGTTTTCCCACCACCGTGTCGCTCGGGTAGGTTTCGTTGTACAAATGTGCACGATAACCAGCCAGGAGCGGATCAAGCTTCGTCAAAAATTCTTCCGACGGTAAGCCATTCCACGAAGCATGCCACATCGCCTTATGTCCTGCGGCACAACGGCTACGGGGCAACACTTCCGGCTTGGTATTTCCGGTAAGCAGTGCAGGCAACCAGTCACAATGTTCCACCCACGAATATGCCGCTTTACGAACAGCTTCGTCCTTGCGCAACACATGTAACATTTTAGCCCACACCCATTCGGACGAGTAGATACCACCTTCATAAGCCGTATAGTCCGTTTCCCAACTTTTGGCTAATTGGTTGATTTCAGCAGCTTCACCAACAGCAGTATGGTCTTTCCAAAGCACGAACATAGCATTCGGATTTTCTGCAAAAGCTGGCAACAAAGCCAACGGCGTACCGTTGACATCGGTCAACACAGGCGTGCTACCGGTAGTGTCGAAAGCAATACCGATCACGTTTTCAGCTGTTCCGGCAGGCGACTTTTCAAGCGCTTCCTTTACCGACGCTTCCAACGTTTCCACGTAATCCAGCGGATGTTGGCGATATTGGTTGGCACGCGGGTTGCAATACTTGCCTTCTTTCCAACGCGGATAATACTTAACGGACGAAGCAATTTCCCGGCCATTGTCCGCATCAACGATCACGGCACGGCAGGAATCCGTACCATAATCCAATCCTACTACATACTTGTTTGTCATCATATTATATTATTCAAAATTCCAAAATTCAAAGATTCAAAGATTAATTTGTTGAAGTCCCCAATTTTCAATTTTCAATTGCTTACTCCACTTCCCATTCATAAATGCCCGATGAATTGTTCTTCGGGAGAACTATTTCCAGTCGTAACCCGGATGTATTCACAGGTTTAAACTTTACAGAATTGGCCTTGTCTTTTGCGATTTCGTATGGTGTGGTATTTTCCACCGGAATCCATTGATCATCTGCCCGGTATAAGATTTTCCACGCAGCAGGTATACGGCATCCGCCCCAAGGTCCGTCGTCAAACCAGTATACATTGCACGATTTCACAGTTTCGGGCTTTTCAAACGTGTATTCCACCCAAACTAAGGTGTCTTTCTTTGGCCACCAATGAATATAGGAAGCCTCGCGGTCGTTGGAATTTTGCGGCAACACACGATCATTAATGGCGGAGAGTGCCCTCGACTTGATGGATGCGCTGGCTTTACTTTTTGACGCAATTGTCGGCGCCGGTGTCGGCTTGGCAACGGCTTTTTCATAAGGAGCCCACACCATCATTTCGCCTGCGCCTCGATTAGCCCATGCATAATACGGAATAGCAGTAAACACAGTCTTTTCGCCCGACACTTTCTTCGTTTCCAATTCTTTAGTCGCCGTTGCCTCGCCTGTAAGCACCACCACACCGTCCAACAAGCCGGAACGATATTCACTGTTGATTTTTGCATTCTTGTCAACTAACAAGTTACGGACATGGCCATTATTGTCAGGCCATTCGAAACAATACAATACCGGACCACGCTCGTACGCCATCTTGCCATTATCAGCCTTCACCTTACTATTGGCCAGAACTTTGTGCACATCCATCGCAAAGGTAAAACTAACCACGTCGCCAGTGTTCCACTGACGATTGATCAGGGCGTAGCCTTTCTCCATCTTGTAGTTTTCGACTTTTCCGTTTACCTTGATTTGCACGGATTGCGTTTTCGTCGTACTTGAGTATGTGTACAAACCAGACGGTACCGGTTTGTTTTGCGCCCATCCGGGGATACGTACCGCCATTTCGAAATTAGCTGCTTTATGCGGATTGACGATGATTTCCATCTGGCCTTCCCATGGATAATTATTGTGCTGAATCAGTTCCACCGGGTTTTGCGGCAGATCGACCTTAGCAGTGCTTTGCACGAACAGGTTCACATAAATCCGGTTGTCTCGGAAAGCATACATATATCCGGGCATGGAAGGAATGAAGCGACAGACATTGCTTGGGCAACAGGCACAACCAAACCATTCGCTACGGCTATGTTGTCCGTTCGATTCCAACGGATTAGGATAGAAGAAACGGTCGCCCGACAGGCTTACGCCCGAGATCATTCCGTTATAGAGCGTACGTTCCACAATATCGTAGAACTTCGAATCGCCTTCGAGCAGGAACATCCGGTAATTCCAGTAAATGTCTCCAATAGATGCACAGGTTTCATTGTAGGCCGACATGTTCGGAAGGTCATATTCGCCACTGAAACCTTCATGACCACCTGCTGCACCGATACCACCCGTGATATAATATTTGCTGGTGATGATGTCATTCCAGATTTTATCCAAAGCGTCAATATAGGCTTTCTCGTCCAGTAACGCTGCTACATCAGCCATGCCGGAATACATATAGGTGGCACGCACGGCGTGTCCTACGGCCGTAGTTTGTTCGCATACGCCAATGTGGTCCTGGCAGTATTCACCACGTGTATGTTCCTTATTTTTACCACGAATATCAAGGAAAAACTTGGCCATATCGAGGTATTTACGGTCACTGGTAGCGCGATAGAGCTTCACCAACCCCATTTCGATGACCTGGTGGCCGGGTACGATGGCTAATTTGCCCGGGCCGAAGTCACGACATACCAGGTCGGCATTTTTGATAGCAATATCCAGCAGGTTGCGTTTCCCCGTCGCTTGGTAATGCGCCACAGCTGCTTCGTACAGATGCCCACAGTTATAAAGTTCGTGACTCAAGTCCCAATCCATCTCCCAACGTTTCTTACCTGCCCATGCAGGAGGATTCGCCGGGTCGATGGTACGCGCGGTGTACAGGTATCCGTCCGGTTCCTGTGCCCGTCCCACGTAATAAATCAAAGCGTCAAGGTGTGTTTCCAGTTCCTTGTCGGGAAAGGTTTGCAGCGAATAACTGGCGCCTTCGATGATCTTATAGATATCCGTATCGTCGAAGGTATATTGCGTCAGGAATTTGCCATTTTTCAAACCGCCTGCAATCAGGAAATTATCCACACGACCGGTGCTGTAACAATGCTTCAGGGCAATCGGAATGGTTACCTCATGATTGGTTTTGATCCGTGGCGCCCAGAAGTTGTCGGTCACCTTCACGGAAGTGAATGGAACCGGACGAATCGGATAATCCTGAGCAGAGATGGTAGATATGAACAGAAACAGAAGAAGCCCCACCCCCCAGCCCCCTCCCCTTGAGGGAGGGTGTGCCGCGCTTCTCAAATGCAGTGGGGAACACGCTTTAATTTTCAAACGAAAGAGGATTAATGCCATTGCTATTCTTTTTCAAAGTTAAAAAAGTTTATCAAACCTATTATTATCGGATATAATACCCAATGTTTGTTGACTGAACTGTTCGGTATAGCGTCTTTGCTACATCGTAGCTAAAAGCAAGGCTCCTACCTTGCTTCTTGGAAAGCAGGAGCTTTCCTTTTAGCACGACATAGCCTGGAGACTATGCCGAACGTGACTTTTCAACTTGGACAATACAATTGTGATGTCTTTCCTACATGTGGGTAGCACCCACACCCCCTCCCTCAGGGGGAGGGGGCCGGGGGTGGGGCTTTTACCTATAATACACTTCGTTCACCTTCATCTCAAACTTAAACTCGTTGATCGTCGTATTTTTATCGATGGTCAACAGCTCAATACCTGCAATGTCGGCATAATCCTCCATGAACTCGTTGGTGAGCGCATAGGTGAAAGCCGTATGGTGCGTTCCACCAGCCAATATCCATGCGGCAGCGCCTATTTCGAGGTTTGGTTCTGGAATCCACAATGCACTGGCTACCGGCAACTTCGGCAGGGCGGCTTCGGGTTCAATCACCGTTACATTATTCACAATCATGCGGAAACGGTTACCCATATCCACAATGGTTGCAGCAAGTCCCTTACCGGGATGTGCCACGAACACCAAACGTGCAGGGTCGGCTTTACCACCAATGCCCAACGGATGTACTTCCAGACGTGGTTTCGCAGTAGTGATTTCCGGTGAAACTTCCAACATGTGCGCTTGCAGGATAGCGCTCTTATCACCTTTGAAGTGATAAGTATAATCTTCCATAAATGATGTCCCACCAGGCAATCCCTGCGCCATCACCCAGAAGGTACGCATCAGTGCAGCGGTTTTCCAGTCACCTTCAGCACCGAAACCATATCCTTCGGCCATCAAGCGTTGACATGCCAGGCCGGGCAATTGGTTCAATCCGTGCAAGGCATTGAAATTCGTTGTGAAAGCCTTTGCACCTTTATCTTTCAGGAAACGACGTAAAGCCACTTCTTCGCGGGCGGCTTCACGTACCTGGTTGTAGTCCTTGGCGCCTTTCTTACAGTTGTCGGCAAAAGTGTACATCTTCTCGTATTCAGCCACCAATGCATCGATGTCGGCGTCGGTCACCTTATCCTGATATTCCACCAAATCGCCGATGCCGTAATAATCCACATGATAACCCAGCCGCATCTCAGCTTCGAGGCGGTCGCCGTCGGTTACAGCTACACAGTTCATGTTATCGCCAAAACGGACAATAAGCATATCCTGTGCATCGGCCCAGGCAGCAACCACGCGCATCCATACGGCAATCTTACCCTGTACAGCGGGATCGCTCCAGTGGCCTACCACTACCTTGCGATTCTTACGCATGCGGCTCACGATATGCCCAAACTCACGGTCGCCGTGTGCCGACTGGTTGAGGTTCATAAAATCCATGTCGATTTCGCCCCATGGAATTTCCTTGTTGAACTGCGTATGCAGGTGCAATAACGGCTTCTTGAAATCCTGCAAGCCCTTGATCCACATCTTGGCAGGCGAGAACGTGTGCATCCAGGTAATTACCCCGATGCACTTGCTGTCGTTGTTGGCAGCGCTTAATGTTGCGGCAATCTCCGGCGAGGAGTTCACCGTACCTTTGTACACGACCTTCACAGGCAATTTGCCCGAGTCGTTCAAGCCTTTTACCATCTCCGTCGAATGTGCATCAACGGCTACTACTGCGTCACCGCCATAAAGCAATTGCGCCCCGGTGACAAACCATACTTCCAAATCTTTCATGATGCTAAGTTAAAAGCCCCACCCCCCTTCCCCCTCCCCTTAAGGGAGGGGGTGACGTGCTATCCACGTGTAGAGGATTAAGGCAGATGATTAATATTATTGATAATTATTTGATATTACTGTTTTAATGATACTATTGTGCAGCGTGTTCGCACACAATATATATATAATTTCAAATTGCTATACAGATTATTAGGTTGGTGCTTATTTTCCACTACCTTTGAGTAGCGCGACACCTCCCCATTTGGGGGAGGGGCCGGGGGTGGGGCTCTTATTGTCCGTAATACGCTCCCGGCCCGTGCTTGCGGTAAAAATGCTTTTGTATGAGCAAAGGATTCATGGTCAACTGCGGATTGACACTGTATGCAATAAACGCCATTCTGGCTATCTGCTCCAGCACCACGGCGTTGTGTACTGCATCGTGCGGATTCTTTCCCCAGGAAAACGGTCCATGATTCTTCACCAGTACGCCCGGTATATGTTCAGGATTCAGTTGTGCAAACCGTTCCACGATCACGGTTCCCGTTTCTTTCTCGTAAGCGCCGGTTACTTCGTCCTCGGTCATGTCGCGTGTGCAGGGAACGGCATTGCTGAAATAGTCGGCGTGTGTGGTGCCGATGTTCGGGATGTCGCACCCGGCTTGTGCCCAAGCTGTAGCATAAGTGGAGTGGGTGTGCACGATGCCTCCGGTCCGGGGGAACGCTTTGTACAGTTCGAGGTGCGTCGGCGTGTCGGACGATGGCTTCAACCGGCCTTCCACCACGTTCCCATCGAGATCGACCACCACCATGTCTTCTGCACGCATTTCATCATAAGATACTCCCGATGGTTTGATCACCACCAGTCCTTTTTCGCGATCGATACCACTCACATTACCCCATGTGAAGATCACCAATCCATGTTTCACAAGGTCTAAATTAGCCTTGAAAACGTCTATCTTCAACGTATCAAGCATAACAACCTATTTTTAAGTTATTGTTTTTTCAGATTGCAATGATAATTAAAATAAGTGTAAAAAAAACACATTTGGCGAAAATATTTTCATAATGCATAAAAATATTCGCTTAAACAATTAAGCAAAACAGAAATAAACTATGCCAAACTGTAGAAAACCGATAAAGCAGAAATGCTATACCGAAGTGAGAGGCGTATTACCTGATATATTCGCTCCTTGATGCGTCAAGGCGCAACATGATGAACAGCAGTATGGTGAAAGCCCAAAGAGATGATCCTCCGTAACTGAAAAACGGCAATGGGATACCGATTACCGGCAACAGCCCTATGGTCATGCCGATATTGATCGTAAAGTGCAAAAACAGGATGCTGACTACGCAATAGGAATATACCCGGCTCAGGACGGATCGCTGACGTTCGGCAATAAATACCAGCCGCAACAACAGGGCAACAAAAAGAATCACCACAACGGCAGTACCCAGAAAACCCCATTCCTCACCGACAGTGCAAAAAATAAAGTCCGTACTTTGTTCGGGCACAAAATTATACTTGGTCTGTGTTCCTTGCAGAAATCCCTTACCGGTAAATCCTCCCGACCCGATAGCTATTTTCGATTGGTTAACATTGTATTCAAAGCCCAATGGATCGGATTCCATACCCAGCGTCACCAGAATACGCTGTTGCTGGTGCGCCTCCAAAACACGATCGAAAACAAAGTCAACCGAGAAGGTGAACAGCAGGGCGCCCACGATAAACAATGTCAGTGTTCGCATCAGGGGAACCCTTCGGATAACCGATAGTATAAAAAAGACCAGTGCAACCGGCAATGCTGCACCCAACAATACTTCATGTATTTCGAAGCGGTTCGAAAAGATAAAGTTGATCAACCAAAGGACGGCAAAGGTTCCGGCAAAAAGCCCCAATCCTTTAAAAAAATCCTTGGTGCGCCTACTCATGATCCAATAAGCAATGAATCCGATAAGTATTAGACCTGCAACCAAGTATACCTGTACATCCTGCATCAATAGCGAGAGTATAAACAGAACAACAGCTACAATGCCAAACAACAGGATGCTTTGCGGAAGACCTTCGCGGTACAGGACAATAAAAAACGCCAGGTACACAAGGCACGAACCGGTATCGGGTTGCAGGATGATGAGCGCCGGCGGCAGAAAAACAATGGCTCCCAAGATCATGATGGTTCGGAACCGCATTAACTTTCCCGTATAATTACCCAGAAACTTTGCAAGGGCGAGGCTGGTAGCGATCTTGGCAAATTCCGAGGGTTGTATTTGTACGTTGCCGATCAGGAACCACGATTTGGCGCCGTTAACCTCGTGGCCGACCACCAGCACTGCCGCCAGCGAGAGGATACAACATGTATATATAGGATAAGCAAACGAAGTATAAAACCGGATATCGAGCAGGCAGGTGATCACCGCAAGGACTATAGCCGCAATGATCCACATCATCTGTTTGCCATAGCGCTGGGAATAGGAAAAGATACTGGCGTGCTGCTCATCAAAAACGGCTGCATAGATGTTGAACCATCCCATCATCACCAAAGCGAAATATATCCCGATGGTGATCCAGTCGATATCCCTGATGACATTAGTTTGCCGACGCATGGTTATCGTATTTGTTAAAGTTCAACATCCGTTCTTCCAACGGGGGGCGCGTCGTCTTACCTGTCAGGTATTTCTCGATCATCAGCGAAGCCACGGGCGCTGCCCATGTAGCTCCATACCCCGCATTTTCAACATATACGGCTATGGCTATCTTAGGATGATCTTTTGGGGCAAATGCCATAAAAGTCGCATGATTCTCGCGAGGAGGATTCTGCGCTGTACCAGTTTTTCCACACATGTCGATACCGGGAATGGCTACGGCGCGTGCTGTTCCTCCGGTTCCCGTAGTTGTGAGAAACATGCCTTCCTTGATGATACGGAAATGCGCTGTATCCACAGCCGTAAAATGTTTCTGGGAATATTGCGGGGGTATGGTGTCGCGTCCGTCAATCTGTTTGATCAGGTGGGGCGTATAAAAATAACCGCCATTAGCGATCAGGGCAGCAAAGTTTGCCATTTGCAGGATGGTATTCCCCAACTCTGCCTGACCGATAGATAATGAAACAACAGTAAGAGACTTCCATCCACCATACCTAAACAATGTTTTGTCATAAAACCCGGATGTAGGCACATTGCCTGGTAATTCCTGTGGCAGATCAACTCCTAATTTCTGTCCAAACCCAAAGGTAAGTATATCTTTTCGCCATGCTTCATAGTTATCCTTCACAGAACCCTTTTTATGATTGTCGAGGATGGTTCGAAAGACATTGGCAAAGTATGCATTGCAGGAGTTCCCGATGGCTTGCGGTAAATTTAACGGAGAAGCGTGAGCATGGCAGTCCATGTGAAAAATTCCAACGTTATATCCCCCGGCACACCCATACAGGGTGGTAGGTGTAAGTGTCCCTTCCTGCAAGCCTACCAAGCCTTGCGCTACTTTAAAGGTTGACCCCGGAGGATAAAATGCCATTACCGAACGATCGAAAAGGGGTATACCCCGATCGTTGTGTAGTTTTTTGTAATTTTCGGAGCGTATACGCCCCACCAACAAGGCGGGGTCGTAATTGGGTGATGACAACATAGCCAGGATTTCGCCAGTCTCCGGCTCAATGGCAACTACGGCTCCCCGTACTTTAGACATCAGCTTTTCTGCATATTCCTGCAAATCTGCATCGATGGTAAGGGTAAGACTAGAGCCGATGATCGCCATCGTGTCCAACTCACCGTCGCGAAATGCACCAACCGGCCTGTTGTGTACATCCACCAATTGAATGTTGACCCCTTTCCTGCCACGTAACTCTTTTTCGTAAAATTTCTCCACACCGTTTTTTCCAATGTAGTCGCGCATCTTATAATACCCGTCACGTTTAATATCGGACGAATCCACTGGGGCAACATAGCCCAGCAAATGCGCAGCGATATGGCGCGAATAATTACGGAGGGTACGCGCCTGAACATAAAATCCGGGAAACTTGTAGAGCCGCTCCTGCAATGCGGCATACGTTTCAGCCGATATCTGCTCGAGAAACAGCGCCGGCTTATAAGATGAGTAACCTTTTTCACGCCGCATTTTTCGAAAAGCCTCTTTCACTTCGAGCTTGGTCATCCCTATAATCTGTGCAAATTCGGTAGTATCGAACGAACGTAGCTGCCTCGGAACCATCATCAGGTCGTAAGCCGCTTCGTTATTGACAATATTGTTCCCATTACGGTCGAAAATCAAACCGCGTGCAGGATACTGCGTCACCATGCGCCGCGAATTATTATCTGCGCTTACCTTATACGAAACATCCACCACCTGCAAGTAGAACAGGCGAACCAACAATGCCAGCCCGACGATAATAATACTGGCGCCAATGATATATTTCCGTACATCGAATTGATTCATTTGGGGCGTATCGTGAGGAACTGGTAAATAAGGATGAGGATAACTGTGAAAATGCTGCTTGCCACAGCACGGAAAGTGGCTGTCAACAAATCGCCGAAACGGAATGATTCGACCCAGAACAATACCAGATGATGCGCCAACACCAACATGGTAGTATATTTGAAGAACCAGGGAAAACCCAGTGACGATATGGTAGGCGACATGTTCGATTCGTAACCGTCGTGCGGAGCAATAAGGTGCAATATCAAAATCCGGAAGTATGCCACGAAAGTAGTGGCGATGGTATGATAGCCAATGGTTGTGGAAGCAAGATCAATCACCAGCCCCATGGCGAACGATGAAACCAGCAACAGCCAACCCGGCGTTTCGAAAGGCAACAACAATACAAACAAAACATACAGGTAGGGATTGACAAATCCGCTGAACTGTATGTTGTTCAACACAAAAATCTGTAGGAAAGCCAACAGCACGAACCGGAAAACATTGATGCTTATATCTCTGATCATTGGGCTTCCATGTTTTTTTGTTCGAGACGCTTTTGTTCGGTTTTCATCAGGTCTTCCACCACTGTCACATAATGTAGTTTACGGAAATCGGTAGCCAGCAATACACCGATGGTGTAAAAGCTACCGTCTTTTTGTTCTATTTTATCCACAACTCCTACAGGTATTCCTGCCGGAAAGCTACTTGAATAACCGGTTACTACCAATGAATCGCCCAGTTCGACCGGGGCGTGCAACGGGATTTCGTTCAGTATGGCATGGCGATACGACCGGCCGTCCCACGCAAGCGACCCGTAAAAGTTATTTTTCTTGAACTTGGTGCTGACTTTGAAGTTGCGGTTAACCACGGGGATAACAGTCGAAAAATGATCGGATGCGCTATACACAATGCCAACGATTCCTTCGGGGCCAATGACTGCCATATCTTCGTCGACTCCTTGTTTTGTCCCCCTGTCCAGCGTGATGTAGTTGTACTGCTTGTTGACCGTACTATTGATCACTTGTGCCGGCAAATAGGCAAACCGTTTAAAATTTAACGAATCCGTCCGTACAATCCGCGTTGTATCCGACATGTAGTATGCATCGGGAAGCATGTTGCGCAACCTCTCGTTTTCCTGCAACAACTGCTGGTTTTCTTCTTTCAGGTGCAGGTAATCGTGCCATTTGCTGATTTGTTCATGAATACCACCTGACATGGCATTGGTGACCTCGGCAAAAACAATCCGTTGGATATAATTATTCCGTACCAGCATAAATACTCCTATCCCTTCCAGAAAAATGAAAAGGAACAGCAAATGGTGTTTTTGGAAAAATCGGATTAGATTGTGCATCTGGTCGATTGGCAAAGAGCAATGAGTAATACAACAAAAACAACTGGTATACAGGTGTGAAAGTGGTTTTCGGATCGTTGTTCGGCGAAGTCTCCAGACTCCGTCGCGCTAAAAGGGAAGCTCCTGCTTTCCACCATACAAGGCAGGAGCCTTGCTTTTAGCTGCGACATAGCGAAGACGCTACGCCGAACGCCACTTCGGAAAATCCGAACCGAGCCTGCGAACTCTGCGGAGCTAAAACCACTTTCACCTTGGTATAAAAACACTTATGGCTTCACCAATTGCCGGGGATCAACGATTCATTGATCATCGAATTACCGCATCAGGAATGAGAAATTATCTATGTTCTTCAAGGCGATACCCGTACCGCGAGCCACTGCCCGCAACGGATCTTCTGCAACCCTGAACTGGATATTGATCTTATCGGTCAACCGTTTGTCCAATCCCCGCAACAAGGCGCCGCCGCCGGCTAAGTAGATACCGTGATTGACAATGTCGGCGTATAACTCGGGGGGAGTTTGTTCCAATACGTCCAATATGGCGGTTTCGATACGCGAGATGGATTTGTCTAAACAGTGTGATATTTCCTGGTACGATACGGGAACTTCCACCGGAAGGGCTGTCATCAGGTTGGGACCGCGAACGATAAAATCGGCTGGCGGTTCTTCCAGGTCAGGCAATACCGAACCCACCTGTATCTTGATTTCCTCGGCAGTACGTTCGCCAATACGGATATTATGCTGTTGCCGCATGTAATCCTGTATGTCGGCTGTGAAAATATCGCCGGCAACCGTGATGGAACGGTTACAAACAATACCACCAAGTGCAATCACGGCGATTTCGGATGTTCCACCTCCTATGTCGACTACCATGTTGCCTTCGGGCGCTGTCACGTCAAGGCCGATACCAATGGCAGCGGCCATCGGTTCATATACCATATATACGTCACGTCCTCCCGAATGTTCGGCAGAGTCGCGTACTGCACGGACTTCCACTTCGGTGCTTCCTGAGGGGATACACACCACAATACGTATGGATGGTGTGAACCAGCGTCCACGTGTAGGGATCATCTTGATCATCCCCTTGATCATCTGTTCGGCGGCGTTGAAGTCGGCAATGACACCATCGCGCAACGGACGTATGGTCTTAATGTTTTCGTGTGTTTTGCCGTGCATCTGCCGTGCCTTTTCCCCTATGGCAACCAATTTTCCCGACACTCGGTCAACGGCAACAATCGACGGTTCGTCAACCACTACTTTGTCGCCATGTATAATGATGGTATTGGCCGTACCAAGGTCCATCGCTATTTCTTGCGTAAACGAAAATAAACCCATGTTTTTTTTAATTCAAAATTCAAAATTCAAGATTCCAGATTCGGGTCGCGTGGCTAATCTTGAACTTTAAACTTATATTTTTAATGTTTGAAATGTCTTTTACCTGTGAAAACCATCGCTATTTGCAGCTTGTTGCAACAATCGACCGACTCGTTGTCACGAACCGATCCTCCGGGTTGAACAATGGCTTTGATCCCGGCTTCGCCTGCCAGTTCCACACAGTCGGGGAACGGGAAAAACGCGTCGCTTGCCATCACTGCACCTTTCAGGTCGAAATTGAAATTACCGGCTTTTTCGATGGCATGCTTCAGTGCATCCACGCGCGATGTCTGTCCAACGCCGCTTGCCAGCAATTGTTTGTCCTTAGCCAATACAATGGCATTTGACTTGCTGTGTTTTACAATTTTGTTAGCAAACTCCAAGTCGATCAGTTGTTTTTCGGTAGGAACCACCACTGTTTCAGCCTTCATATCCGCCGGCGTTTCAGTCGAAAGATCCCTGTCCTGTGCCACCACGCCATTGAGCAACGAGCGGAACTGTTGCTTCGGCATAACGGCATCTTTATGAAGAAGCAGTATCCTGTTTTTCTTACCTTTCAATAATTCGAGTGCAGCCGGATCAAAATCAGGCGCTATCAGCACTTCATAGAAAAGCGTATCTATCTCACGGGCTGTAGCAAGGTCTATCGTACGGTTAGTAATCAATACACCACCAAATGCAGATACCGGGTCGCCAGCAAATGCTTTTTTCCATGCATCTAACAAAACATCCGACGATGCCAGTCCACATGCATTGTTGTGTTTCAGTATGGCAAAGGTCGGTTCGTCGAATTCGGCAATCAGGCTCACTGCCGCATCAATGTCCAACAGGTTGTTGTAGGATATTTCCTTACCATGAAGCTTTTCGAACATCGCATCAAAGTCGCCGAAAAACAAACCTTTCTGATGCGGATTCTCGCCGTAGCGAAGGATCATGCCGTCCGAGAAACTCTGTTTGAAAACAGGTTCGCCCATCTCCTGGTTGAAATAGTTGAAGATGGCCGAATCGTAATGCGACGACACATTGAATGCCGCTGCTGCAAACCGCCGGCGATCTTCGAGGGTTGTCTCCCCGTTTTTCGCATTCAGCAGGTCGAGCAAAGGTATATATTCCCGTTTGGACGGGACAATCACCACATCTTTATAGTTCTTGGCAGCAGCCCGGATCAACGAAATACCGCCTATATCGATCTTTTCGATCACCTGGGCTTCGGGAGCTCCCGAAGCAACCGTTTCCTCGAAGGGATACAGGTCAACAATCACCAAATCGATATCGGGAATGCCGAAACGGACAGCTTCGTCACGGTCGCCCGCTTCATCGCGGCGGTAAAGGATACCTCCGAACACTTTCGGGTGCAAGGTTTTTACCCTGCCGCCAAAAATAGACGGATAGTCGGTAAGCGATTCTACCGCAGTTACCGGGACACCTAACCCTTCGATAAAGGTTTTAGTGCCGCCGGTGGAATATATTTTTACCTGTAATTCATTTAACCGCTTGATAATAACGTCCAAATGATCTTTATGATAGACAGAAATCAGTGCTGATTTAATCTTCTTTGTTTCACTCATCTTTACTCTTTTATTACAAGTGCGCAAAGGTATTAAAAAACCAGCGAATATTTTCAGAAATATTTGAGAAAAAATATATTGGGTTCCGGATTCTTTCGAAGTTGGGATTACTGATTTATTTTTCCGACAGGATGACATGATTTTTACGGCGGAGTCTCCAGGCTCCGCCGAACATGCGCTTTTCTAATAATTATACTCGTGTTCGAGTTTTACTGAACCAGAAATATAGCGATGAGTCGGATACCCGTCCCGATCATAAGTGGAATATCCTTTCGATAAATCGGCGTTCCGCCCGCCAAGTTCCCTATACCTGTAAATCAAGTACCACCTTGGAGTCCGACAGTTATTAAATGGCGCGTATTTATCGTCAATATATTTGAATTGATTGGAATAATCGTTTTCTTTCTTTTCCCCGGTAGATGTTACAATTTTCTGATACGTAAGTTTCACAAGGTTTCCGCTCTCAATGATAGGAATAAAAATGGTAGTAACATCACTATCAAGACTCCTGTATTCCCACCTGACTGGCAACTCATCGTTATTCAATTCTATTAATTCTTCTTGATCGAATACGCCACGATTGTAGCCTTTCACAGCGATTTGACTACCATTTCTTTTATATTCGTATTTTGCATCCAAACCTGAGTTTGATTTGATCTCAACTGTCTCCAAGTCGTTATCGTTATAGGTAAATGTAGTTGTTTCATAGTAATTCCCGAGGTTACCATCCGGGGGTATACTATACTTTACTTGTTGAAGACGATTCTGGGGATCATAATGATACTCATAATAAGCCTTAACAGAATAAGTGTAGTCATGCTTCTTTTCCAACAACTTGGGTAGATATCTGTTATCATAGTTACGGTAAGGCTCAAAATACCACTTCATATTACCCGGATCCCTGGTGGTATAAGTCTCCGTCGATCCGTAGGTTTCATAAATAATATTCCAGCCTTTTTTTAAGGAAACAGCGTATTTTTTAGTATTTGAGCCGCCTTTGGTTGATCCCGTGATATCGACATCGTTATTGCAATAATACAAAGACCCGGAAACATTTTTTTCATTTGAGTAGTGGAAACAACCTACCGGGATTCCCGACCTGTATGCTTGCAATACCACCAATGACAGGCCGTAACCTGCGCTAACATTTAAGTCGTAATCATCAAAGGTATATCCCAAAAATTGATCGTCTATGTTATCGGGAAAATTGATTGTAACACTTTTATTGGCATATCTACCTGTTGCCACTTCTTCACCTACTGAAAAACTCCCTATTTTATCCGAAATCTCATTTTTCACGTCTACAAGCGCCCTTACCTCATCAATGTTCGAATCAAAATCGTAGTAGTTGTATTCTTCATTATCGGTCACTTTCACCGTAATTGTTTTAAATGTACTTGTTTGAAGGTTATCATAGTCGAAATCGTCTTTTGGATCGCACGACATCAATATAGCCGATAATGTTACAATTGCCAAGTAACTAAAAACTTGCCTTTTCATTTTAATATTTCTTTAATAGAGTATCTTTTCAACATACCCGGCAAAGATATGAATAATTTTTTCAACCCGAAGTGATGGTCTGGAGCAATTGAAAGTTATACAGATGTGAAAGTGGTTTTCGGATCGTTGTTCGGCGGAGTCTGGAGACTCCGCCGCGCTAAAAGGAAAGCTCCTGCTTTCCATCATGCAAGGCAGGAGCCTTGCTTTTAGCTACGACATAGCGAGACGCTACGCCGAACGCCACTTCAGAAAATCCGAACCGAGCTTGCGAGCTCAGCGAAGCTAAAACCACTTTCACTTTAGTATAAAATGCCCTCGACGGGTTCGCCGAAGGCATTTGTCAATCGTCAATTACTTACTGGCCCTTTTCTTTTTCCTTTGCGGCTTTATTCCGTCCTGCACGTTGCGCCAACGTGGTTTTGTAATATTCCACGCGGATATTCCATTTCTTGATAAATTCGGCATAAGGCGCTTCGCCGTTAACAATCATCAAAGCGTCGATCCGTTCAATGATCTCCTTGTAGTTGGCTTCGATCTCCCTGCGGGCTTCGCGCATGTTGATGTATTCCTCAGCAGCCTTGTCGTCAAAGCGTACGCTCATCAATTGCTCAAATTCGCGGTTGTACTTACGCAGGTCGTCTATCCATCCCTGGGCGCCCAGCAGCGCCACATCGGCAGCGCAACGCGCCTCGATGTCCTGGAGGAAATTGTAGATAATGGCAGTTTCCTCGTTGTAGGGTTTACGACGGAAGTCGCCATAGGTATTGATAATGATCAGCAGGCGTTCCGCAGCCGCTATCATTGCCTCGTCCACCCTGTACAGGTATGCTTTCACCAACATGGTAAAACCATAAGCTAAGTCGTCGCGCAGGCTGTCGACGTTGGAAATAGCCTTGGTATGCGCATTTTTACGGATTGCTGCTACAGCAATATCCACCCTTTCGAAAAGGGTCACAAACACGGCAAACAACTGTTCGATGTTGAGTGTCGATACTCCGTTCTCTTCGGCCAACCCTTTGAAATCGGCCATCAATTGAAACAGTTCCTCATTGTGGAGCCTGATCAGTTCAATATTTACGATTTTCATGGCGCTGATATTTATAAATATGTTAACGAAAATACAAAACCATTCATCGCTGCATTTCCCTCTTCCGGCAAGCAGCATATCCCCGGCAGCCTTGCAGGCTCCCTGCAACCCTGCCGCAAAAACGGAAACATACTTGCAGGATACCTGCAACCCTTTCCAAAACTTGCAACAGCTTTGCATGAGCCCTGCAAAGCTGTTGCAAAACAGGAAACACACTTGCAGGCTTCATGCAAAACTGCCGGGAAATAAAAACATATTTGCAGGACGCATGCAAGCCGTTTTCATTGTTAAACCATACTTGCAGGCTTCATGCAATACATCAAATGATTCAAAGAACATCTGCATGACGAGCCGCAAGTTAAACAATTTTCATAACTCTTACAATAGTTTGTGAATATTTTATGATATTGTTCCGGATTTGCTTCCCGACGTTGTTTTTCAACACTAATAGAAATTTACTTCTTTACAATGTAGGTATAAAGACGACTGCCATCCGATTCTATATATCCGGCTTTGTTATATGTATAAATTGTGCCAGACTGTATCGGGTTGTTGACGATATGGTACCCTAAAACAATTGGTAACCATTTGGGAGAATTACATGAATAGAACGGAGCTTTTTTGTCATCATACTCAGTATAGTTTATATCATAGGAATATTGGTACTCGGAACCGGAATAACCTTCTTTTCTTAATTCGGATAAGATATTGCCTTTACTATCGTATGTATAGGTAATGAGCAACTCAGCCTCACCAAATTGATAGCGGATAGGAAGTCCCTGGTTATTCAATTCTATAGTCCTCCGACCTTCGGAACTGATGATGTTTCCATTTTTGGTAAAAGGTGTTGGTGTATGAGACATATATGAACTATGAAATGTCTCGGAAGCAACTTCTCCCAATCCGTTGTATTTATATTCGTATGTTCCGGCTACGACATCTTCGTCGTAATACCAGATATGTTTTGAAAGACGCCCCTGATCATCATATTCAAATTTGTCGGCTAATGTTTTTTCGCCGTCTCCCCAAACATTATATACATATTCAAGCAAAAGAACCGAATTCTCCTGGATAGTATTGTTTTCATTGTCATTTTCTTTATCGCATGCAACTGCAAAAAACATTATGGAACACAATATGATGAATGCTGACTTTTTCATTTTACTTGTTTTAAATTAATTGATTTATATGATTTCGGATATGTCACTTAAACTTAAAGATGTCTCCACCTACCCGACTACACCCGCCTGAATGACTAAGTCGAATAGGTCAGGAGAGTTGCACAAGCTCTGGTCGAGACATCTTCAGGCAAAATATCCGCTCTATTTATTACTTTTTGATATAAGTAAAGGCATGGTATTCTGCCCCTCCCGAAATACTGCTGCTTCTTGTATACCGTTCTGTCGGGTAACCAGCTTCATTGTATTCATATTCATACTCATTCGTACGTGTATAGGTAACCTTCCCAGCATTATCTTTTTCAGTATATATCTTTCGAAGAGGATTATTATTTACACTTGCGTTTATTTCATCCGAAACAGAAAGTGTAATAAGCCATTTTGGGGTTTTACATCCTGCAAAGGGTGATTTCTCATTATCAAAAATCGGATACTGTTCCAGCATAGAACCATCTTCATATTCCTCGTACATTTCAATCAGGTTGTTCGACTGGTCATATCCGAAAGAGGTTAAATCTTCTCCAATAGAACTAAATGCTTTAACTGGTAATCCCTGTTCATTTAGTTGAATAGTCATCTCTATATCATTATCACTGGATTTCACAATTATTTCATTTCCGTTTTTACTGAAAGTCGAATTGTAGATTTCGCCGTTACCCCATTGGTTTGATATGGTTTTGAGTTCTCCCGATGCATCGTAAGTATAGGTAGTGGTTGAATTTTCATCTACAGAGTACTCGCTGTAATAATAATGTTTGACTAAGCGTTTCTGGCTGTCGTATTCAAATTTTTCCAACAACTTTTGGTTCTCCCCGAATTTATCCGTCCGGTAGATGCATTCCAGCAGGTAATCATCACCCGAAGGCGAGGTAGCAGGAATAGGCTCATCAATGGTGTAAACCATGCTGCTCCCTGCTTTTATTGCATCGCCGAGCGGTACGCCATTAATATATACACTTCCCCCGGTAATGGTAATATTCAGTTTGTCTCCATTGAGGGCTGTCAATACCAGTCCGTTGGTTAACCGGTCGAGTGCAAAAATGCCGATGACGATATGGCGCCGGATGTCAAATCCATCTGCTCCATCAGTCGACTTCAACTGGCCGGACTTGATCATACCGCTGTTTTTTACGGCAAATACGGTGAATGCATCGGCATCGACCCCGCTCAAATCCAATTTGGTAAATTCACTAACAAATTCGCTTACTTCAGCGTGCTTCCCCAATTCATCGATAATGGTTTTCTTTTGTTCTTCTACCGTTTGGTCATTGGTGTCGTCCTTGCTACAAGCAAACATTAAAATTGCTAAAGAGCATAAAATAAAAATTGATTTCTTCATGATGTTATTGATATTGATTTTTAAAATGATTGATATATGATAAGATGTCGCAATATCTTGTTTTGTGACATTTGATAAAAATTTTCATTTTATTCCACCTTACAGGAAAGATCATCATTGTTTGTTTCATCACCTGATGACCGGACTGGCGGATATACTTTTTTTGCTACAACCCTGGTTAATAAAATGGCTATGATGGCCGATGGAATCATCAGAAGGGCGATATATTCTTCATTATCCATTTTGGTAGCCATCATGATTCCAGCAGATATAAAGTACAAAATAATGAACATTGGCACCCCAATGATGTGGAATTTGAATAGCCCCTTGTCCTCCTTGTAATGCTTGAAAATATCAATGAGCGTTAATACCAGCATGGCCGATGCACATACAAGGATCACCAATCCGCCTATTGACCCTGATAATCCGCCGAAGCGCCCGTCTTTGAACTCAAAGAGCGGAAGAAATGCAAAAGCGGATACATACAAGGGCAGCCAACGGTACGCCTTGCTTTGAAAGTAACAGGCGGCAAAAGTCACGCCCGCCAGTACGGGAAATACGTAATAAATATCCCCGTTTTTAAAATGGCTTGCATACTCATATAATGAGTGTCCCTTTACCCAAGGCAGGAAAATAGACACGACCAGCACGGCCGACAACTTGGCTATATTTTTCTTTGTATTGATATTATTGATGTTCATGGTGTATGTAATGAAATGATTTTACTATTGATATGGCATTATTCGATGTTGTTTGTATGCTTAGCCGGAGAAGCGTCCTGTTTCGACGTACCCGTTTTCTGTTCGTTCCTGTTACCGGACATTTTACCCAGGATAAAGTTGTAGATGGCGCTTGCTATGACAAATAATGCAATAACACAAATAATGAGCATAAGAAAAAAACTACGGATACCTATCAGATAAAGCAATGCACCAATCCCAAAGGCGATCACGAACGATACGATAAACGATAATGCCCAGAGAACGCTGGTAGCGATTTCCCGTTTGACAGTGCCTGTTGTGGCTTTGCGGGCAGTAGCTTCCTCAACGGCCCGGTACGATTTCATTTCTTTGATGGTAACGACCAACAGGGCGATGGAACAAATCAGGATAAGGATAAAACCGAGCCCCACACCTGCCGAATCCTTGTTGCTGTTTATTCTCGGAAAATCGAGGACAGCAAGCAGGTACACAATGGCCGAAGCAATGGCAAACCGGTAGTAGGTCCACTTCAACTGCATGCGCAATATGGTGAACAATGCCAATGCAGGCCCCAGCAGGAAGAACATGTGGTATTCACCATGCGGTATCGATTCGAAACACAATTTAAAGAAAGTGATGCTTTCCCCTTGTATGCGGAATTCGGAAATGGTTATACTTTCTCCCTGCATCCATGGCAGAAAGGAGGCGATCAGCAATATGGCCGAAAGCACGGTAATGATGGATTTGTTGTCGATATGTTTGTTGTTGTCCATTTGTTTTTTTTTAATGTGTTTGTGAAAATCAGTTTAAAGAAAGTACTTGTTGTTCCATCTTCAATACAGGATAACCGTTATTGGCGTTCCGGTGATCCTGTTCCCACGGGCCGTCATTATTGCCTTTATTCAAAGCATTTGACATTTCAGGGCTTTTCAGTTTGGCTGTCGGACGTCCTGCAAAATACTTCCGGTCCAGTAACTGGAATTCGTTATAAATTTCATTTTTCGGCATTAGGGTCAGATCGTAATAACAGTTGCTGATAATCTGTGCATCTCCTATGAGGTCGCCAAGCAGTGCCGTAGCGCTTTCTCCTGCGTCATAACAGTTCCTCACCTGATTATAATTTGGGCTATGACTTTGGGAAGCCCCAAGTATCCCACCATTTCTATATATCCCGTAACGGTTCGGTTCAATCTTTCCCCGATTGTAGCAATTGGTTATTTCTCCACCATTGGGCATATAACCGGCAATGCCACCATGGCATGAGAAATCATTGGAACTGGAAACCACTCCCTTGAATGCGCAACAATCAATCAGCCCACTGCTTGTCCCTGCAATCCCCCCGGCACGTTCTCCCCTGACATTCCCACGGACAATACATTTTGTGATCGGTCCGCTGCTTATCCCGGCAATACCGCCGCAATTATGGCCTCCGACATCAGCAGTGGAAACGCAGCAAGATATGGTCCCCCTGTTAATTGCCGTTACCATACCTGAGGTCTCCCCTCTTATGTAACATCCGGCATCGAACCGGAGGTTGGCCACAGTCCCCTTTTCACCTATTTTGCCAAACAACCCGGTCTTTTCTTTGGCCGACATGACCAACCCGGTAATGGTCTTCCTGTTCCCGTCGAATGTACCCTCAAAAGCTCGTGTATTGATCCCGACAGGTATCCATTCCAATGCTCCGGGGACTGTTCCGCCAAGATCCAAATCGTTTTCCAACCTAAAAAACACATCCCGGTAACCTTCGTTTTCATTTACTTTTGCAGCAAGGAACGCAAGCTGTTGTGTGGTGGCAATAATATATGGATCATCTTTGGAACCGGTTCCCGAATCAAACGACCGGGCAACATTGCCATCCCATACCAGTGTCCCTTTTTGTTTTTGGGTTTGTACACAGGCTGTAAAGCCAATAACCAATATGACGGCACTAAAAATGAGTATTTTAAATTGCTTTTTACGATTCATCACTAAACTGTTTTTACTTGTTGTCTATTATCTTTTCACTATTTTCGTTGTGCTTTGCCGCTTACCATCGTCAATTACCAGTAGATATACCCCGACCGGGTAACTGCTGATGTTCATTTGCTTCACCTGGTCATTGACGGTTTGGCGTAACAACACCTTGCCGGCAGCAGTAGTGATGGTGACACGGTACAAACCCGGAGCATCGAAATTTAGGGTGAATAATCCATCGGTAGGGTTGGGGTACATGAGGGCGAGCGGTATATTTACGGTTTCGAGACCGGTAGTCCTGTCATCAGGTTTTACGGTGTTGTTGGTGTTGTCAACCGTAAAATTAATATTGTTTGCCGTCTCGCCATCCGCAAGTGATGTGGGTTCCGATGGTTCCGATTCAAAGTTCTCCATGATCACCTGTACAATGTAAATACCTGGCGGCAGATAATTGAAACAGTAATAGCCGGCAGCGTTGGTGGTAGTGGATGCTATATAAGCATACCCATCAGTACCGGATTTGATCATCCCTTCTGCACCATAAAGTTGCACCACCGTTCCGGCAGGAGCTCCGGCTACCGTACCGCTAACCGTGACATTACCCTCCTTTACCGATACTGTGGCTGTACCATTCTTCGTATTATCAAAAGTAGAGGTAGCAGTGACCGTGAGTGCGCTTGCCATTTCGTCGTCGGTTATTTTTAATAGGCCGTTGACACTGATACTGGTTCCTGATGAACTATTACCCGCGACCGTCCATGTTACCGTAGTGGCAGCTCCACCTGTAGCCATTACATTGGCAGTGAACTGCTGTGTTTTACCTTTTTGCATTAAAATCGCAGACGGCGACACTGTTACGGCCGTTACCGCTCCTGTAGCAAACCACTTGGCATATAGGTTAACTGAGGCGTTGATTACGCTAGCAACAGTATATTGCACCCCTGCTCCATCCTGCCTAGTGAACCATCCGCCGAAGGAGTATTCACTACGCACGGGTGTAGGCATAATACCAAGCGCAGTACCACCGCGTATGTAACGTTCTGTGGTATCCACCGTTCCACCTTCCGCATAATATTTTACCCAATGGTAGCCGCCCATCAACTCGCGCCACAGTGTTGCATAGTATGCCGCCTCGCTGCCTTGCGGCAGGATCAGGGTATTGCCCGTCTTGCGCACGTATTCGAAGGTATTCCACGAGATAGACGGAGGTACGACGGCATGAGATGTAATGTTGTATAGGTTCATACAATTATAAAAGGCATAACTCGGAATTGTTTTCACGTCTTTACCAATGGTCAGTGTGGTTAATGCTGTACAGCCCTGAAAAACAAAATTTTCTGGATAGCTTCCCATGTATGTACAATTCTCAGCATTGAAGTTTATAGTGGTCAGCCCGCTGCAACCATAAAAGGCTTCACCGCTAATGGTGGTTACTGAAGAGGGGATAGTCACAGATGTCAACCTGAAACAATTAGAAAAAGCATTGCGACCAATGGACGTCACCGAGTTGGGAATGGTCACAGTGGTCAGTTTACTTCGATCGTGAAAGGCATAATTTGGAATGGTTCTCACACCGTTGCCGATGCTCACAGTGGTTAATGCTGTGCAACCCCAAAAAACAGGTGTACTTTCGAAAGGAGCTCCCATTCTTGAGCTGTTCTCGGCATTAAAATCTACTGTGGTCAAGTTACTGCAATTTCCAAAAACTCCGGCACCGAAGGTGGCTACTCCACTACCAATGGCTACAGCGGTCAGCCCACTGCAACCATAAAAAGCTAGATCGCCAATTTTAGTCACCGAATTGGGGATGGTCAAAGTACCTGTCAATCCAATGCGACCGTAAAAAGCATAATCAGGGATCGTTTTTACACCGCTTCCAATGGTCAGTGTGGTTAAAGCATCACAATACCGAAAAACAGAATAATCATAGTGGTAAGAAGGTGAAACCCCCGCCCCCATGCTTGTACAATTCTCTGCATTAAAATTTACAGTAGCCAGCCCGCTACAATTAGAAAAGGCAGAGCTACCGATAGTAGTCACCGATTTAGGGATGGTCACGGAAGTCAACCCACTGCACCCGGAAAAAGCATCCGAACCGATAGACGTTACCGAGTTAGGGAGGGATATAGAAGTAAATCCACTACAACCTGAAAAGGCAGAGTTGCCAATAGTAGTCACAGAATTGGGAATGGTCAATGCGCCGGTCAGGTTCTTGCATCCACCAAAGGCAGACTGACCAATGGATGTCACCGAACCGGGAATAGTCAGTGTACCTGTCAGGTTAAGACCGGAAAACGCACCATCCGGGATAGTCCGGATGTTACTACCGAAATTCAGAGTGATTGGAGTCACACCGCCGCTAAAAGCGCCGCTCATTGAAGAACAGTTCTCAGCATTAAAGTTTAAGGTGGTCAACCCGCTGCAACCATGAAATGCATAATTTGGAACAGATTTAACATCATTACCAATGCTAAGTGTGGTTAATGCAGCACAACCTTGAAAAACAGGAGAGCTGTAGCCACCCATGCTTGTACAGCTCTCGGCATTAAAATTTACAGTGGTCAGCCCGCTGCAACCGGAAAAGGCATAGCGACCGATGGTAGTCACCGATTGGGGAATGGTCAAGGTGGTCAATTTGTTGCAATTGGAAAAAGCATAACTGCCAATGGATGTCACTGAGTTGGGGATAGTGATGGATGCTAGCCCGCTGCAACCAGAAAAGGCAGCATCTTCGATGGTAGTCACCGAGTTGGGAATAGCAATAGAAGTCAATCTGCTACAACTGGCAAAGGCGCCACCCGGGATAGTTTTAACACTACTTCCGATGTTCAGCGTGGTTAACGCTGTGCATTCACTAAAAGCACCGCTCATTGAAGAACAGTTCTCGGCATTGAAATTTACTGTGGTCAATCCGCTGCAATTGGAAAAGGCCTTGCTACCAATGGACGTTATTGAATTAGGGATAGTAATGGAAGCCAATCCGCTACAACCGGAAAAAACATATTCGCCAATGGATGTCACCGAGTTGGAAATGATTATGGAAGTTAGCCCGCTGCAACCGGAAAAAGCATAACTCGGAATCTTTTTAACGTGGCTGCCAATGGTTAGCGTGGCTAACGCAGCACAACCCTGAAAAACTGGAGAGCTGGAATTACCCATTGTTGTACAGTCTTCGGCATTAAAATTTACAGAAATCAATCTGCTGCAATTGGAAAAGGCATTAGTGCCAATAGAAGTTACCGAGTTGGGAATAGTGATAGAGGTCAGCCCGCAACCGGAGAAGGCAGAATTACCAATGGATGTCACCGAGTTGGGGATGGTGATGGAGGTCAATCCGCTACAATTCAAAAATACAGAATTACCAATAGATGTTATTGAACTGGGAATTACAACGAACTTCAATCCACTGCATCCAGAAAAGGCATTATTGCGGATGGTAGTCACCGAATTGGGGATAGTTACAGTTGTTAGCCCATTCCAGCCGGAAAAGGCATAATTTGGAATGGCCTTGACACCGCTACCGATATTCAGTGTGGACAAGGTAGTGCAACCCTGAAAAACGGGAGAACCTAAATAACCCATACTTGTACAATTCTCAGCATTAAAATTTACAGTGGCCAGCCCAGTGCAATTGGAAAAAGCATTGATACCGATGGACGTTACCAAATTGGGGATGGTAATAGATGTCAACCCGCAGCAACCGGAAAAGGCATAACTCGGAATGGTCTTGACATCACTGCCAATATTTAGTGTGGCTAACGCAGCACAATTATGAAAAACTGGAGAGTCGAAACTACCCATTCTTGTACAACTCTCTGCATTATAATTTACAGTAGCCAGTCTGCTACAATCATAAAAAGCATAATTACCTATGGATGTTACCGAGTTAGGAATGGTTAAGAAAGTTAGCCCGTTACAATTAGCAAAGGCAAAGATACCAATGGATGTTACCGAATTGGGGATGATCACGGAATTTATCTTGCTACAATCGGAAAAAGCATTATCACCAATACTGTTTACCGTATTGGGAATAATGACGCCAAGAATTCGATTTTTAATATTAGTACCTATAACAGAAGTTGAATATGTAGTAGAATGTGTGCCGATGGCTGTTACCTTATATGAAATCTTGGTATCCGGATTGGTCGCATAAGCCGGTATATCCAGCACAACTCCGTCCGGCGGAAAATTTGGTACATACGCTCCTTTGTATTCACGTATCACAGCTACATGGTCAAGGTAGACTTCGCCGGGTCTATCCGCAATATATGTAAAATGAAGTTCGTGTGTCGAAAGAAAGGTAGGAGTGCCCAAAAGTTCAATGTTAATTCCATAGGCTATATAAAAATCAGATGCATTTGCCTTAAACACACTTGAAATTACCATCAGGCTGAATAAGACGGGAAATAAACGTTTTTTCATGGATTTTTTACTTTACAAATTAGCTGAATGACGGTTATGTTATTAAGCTTCCTTGCGCACTTAATTTTAAGGTTTATGATTACATGTTACCAATCCCTGTTTTGTGACAACCGGCAATCAAAAATTTTCTTTGTGTCATAAATTGACAAAATTATATAATGATTTTTGTTCTCTTTTCAAACAGGTTGTAGATTCGCAAACATCGCAACAACTCTACAAAAAGTGTATTACCGTTTGCTACAGGGCAAAATAAAAATGTCCTGCCGGCACCGAAATGCTGACAGGACATCCTTTGGAAAATATGCTCGTATTCCAATGTCGTTTAGTTAAGGATTATTCAAACCCACAAGAGATGTCTCCACTCCGCATGCTTCGCAAGCTCCGGTTACAATGACGCCTTGTCCTAATGAGAAGGGGGTGGGGGGGGGGAGGGGGGGGGGGGGGGGGCCGGCCGGGCGAGGGCCCCCCCCCAGGAGTGGATTGAGGGAGGCGCG
>JAVBSH010000265.1:0-6592 GCA_031547085.1 Bacteroidales bacterium | reverse complement strand
GATTTTGACGGACAGATAGCTGATGCGACTATGACCCTGGTCACGCACGTTATCCTTTCCCTGCAACGGCGCTTCCAGGCATACCAAACCATGGGCGGACTCTTCAGGCAGATACAAAGTCAAATGATAGAAGACACACTGGACGAACGCATCATGCAGGTTGTGCTACGTATTATCGATCAGTTGCTGGATTTTCTATACACAGATGTTGACCTGGCCGTTGTCAGGTTGGTACGAAATGACAACACTGAGAAGATCATTGATTTGCTAAACGCTGTAAATGAGCTGCGTACTATAAGTGTGAAGACTAAAATGGTCGCATAGCTGCAAAAGACCCTAAAATAGACCAATAAATGAATGTCAAAGAACAAAAATCAAAAAATAACCCCAGTATAGATGCGGAGTTGGTGCTGGGAAACTTTAGTTATTTATACTCGAAATGAAGATTTACAGAATCAGCGTTCGGCGTAGCGTCCCGCTACGTCGAAGCTAAAAGCAAGGCTCTTGCCTTGCAAAATATGGAAAAGCAGGAGCTTTCCTTTTAGCATAGCGTAGTCTGGAGACTACACTGAACGTTCGATTTTCAACTTTCCCCGTATATTCAAGGTTTTAGTATGAATAATTCCGATTATCAACATTTTACAAATGTATGAATTTTTAGGAATCTTTTGTAATAAAAAACCGGCATATCTTGTTATTGATATGCCGGGCTAATGCTTCAAAAAGCTATTTAAATCATTGACGCTACTTTTTGGCGATATGTTCCTTCATCTGTTTGATATCCTGGAGCCAGTCCTCAATATCCTGCTCATGTTCCAGCTCATCGCTCAATATTTGTGTTGCCATACGATAGGTAGCGTAATCCAGTCCGTCGGTATAATTGGCAATGGTCTGGTAGGTTTCGATGGCACAACGTTCGCCGGATAGGTTCTCTTTCAGGATGGTTTCGATGTATAAATCGGTGGGCGGAAAATATTTGCATTTGCTCAGCTTAAACCAGTCCTGCGGCGATGTCACAGGTATCCCGTCTAATTGGATAATTCGTGTGGCAACCAACGCGGCATGCCCGAATTCTTCCTGCGCATGTTTCATCAATTCCGCTTCGATGGCCGTACGCATAGGGCCTTCCATCAATTGGGCGCCCAGCCAATATTGGTAAAAAACCAGCCATTCTTCACTTAATGCTGAATTCAGCATTTCGATGACCTTCTTTACTTCGATTTCATGAATGATTTTTACTCCTTCTTTTCCCATGATTTCAAGGTTTTAAATAATAAATACTTGTTGTTATACTTTTCTATTTGATACAACAACAAATGGAGGAAGGAAATGTTTAATCCTGTATTTGTAATTGAAAAGGAACGGCTTCCGGTTTTTTCTTATCTCATTACAACTCATCAATCCATTTTAACACAGCTTGTATGCTTATATGTGCTTCCAGCAGGTCAACCGGCAGGTAGAAATAATGATTGGATGATTCATACCCTATGGTTGCATCCTTTTTCACCAAAGGTAATAGTGATTTGATAAGCTCCAGTTCCTTTTGGGCTGCCTGACGCATTTCAACGATACTGGTTTTCTTTTCGCTTTCGGTGGAACCGGCGGACAAATAGCGGTTACGGGCGTTGGTGAACCGGGATTGTTCGGCCACTGAACGTAGATGAATACCTACTACTTCCATCCTTAACCGTTTTGTTTCCAGTTTTTCGGCAAATTCCCCTTTGGCCTTTTTTTGTGTTTCCTTCAAAAGTGCTGCACCTTTAAAGAAACCATCCGAGCATTTTTCGAGTTGGGATATATATATCGAAACGGGATAGACAGCCCGCCAGGTATCAACAGCATCATAGGGAATTCCTACCATGGTTGAAGGATAACCTGTCGGACGGAGGTAAAACGGGTTAGCCGGGCCCACCTGCTGCGGACCATTGTATACTGTCTGGATATGGTAAGGATATTCGCGGAATGCGTCGGAACAGAGTTTCCATGCTTTCCGGACGTTGGGGGCTGCGTTAGCGCCATACATCGAAAGCGCCAGTTGATCCAGCATCTCCTCTTTTTGTCCTTTGCGGAACGATTGGAACAGGTTCAGGTTTTCGGAAGGGTAACCTCCCAGGCTCCAACTGAGCATTACACCATCGATGTGCTGTTCCGAAAGGTTTCCGGCATGCGATGCAACGAGTTCAAGGGCAGGAATTGCAGGTACTGCTGCGATCTCCCAGGTAACGTTGACCTGTACTTTTGCCACGGTTTTCAATCCGGCTTCCCTTGCATACGCCCAATGACGCAGCGCCCGTGGACCCGGCCCGACCGACGATATGGAATATTCGCCAACCGTTGAAGCCACACCTCCGCGTTCGATCGGCATCGACCATTCGCTTACCGACATCAGCCAGCAGTTTTTGGGCAGGTTGTGGATGATGTTTTCAGCCTCGTTGTCCATCCATCCCCAATCCCAAACCAAAACTTTGGCTTCGGGATTTCCGCGGGTGACGCCTTCGGAAATGGCCATGTTGACGCCGACAATCAAATCGGCAAATGAATGGTTGCGGCATTTGTCGCATTGTCCATAGCCGCCATGCGAAGCACAACTGGTCAGGTTTTCGGAAGCCGTGATGGTGAATACGCCACCCAAGCCTTGTACCTGTCGGAAAACCTGCTCCAGCGAGGACGACAGCCAACGGAGTACATCGGGGTTGGAAGTACAGAAAGCCTGTAAGTCGCCTTCCCGCACTCCGCCCCATCCAGCCCGTAATGGGTTCGACTCGAAGAAGTCGTGATGCATGGCACGTGGTTCATTGACATAGAGGTATATCTTGATCCCATATTTTGCAGCCCTTTCCACCAATCGTTTCAGCCCATCGATGCGTTGCGGGGCTTTTGCATCACCGGGGAATGCACCCAATTCGGGAACCAGCATCCGTAACACCGAGTGTAGCCAGATGCCATTCACTCCTTCGGACGATAGCCTTTGCAACAAACCTTCGGGATAAGAGGTTAGCTCCGTATCTAACAACGGATCGCCAAAGTCAGCAAAATAGGAATATATCATCCGTAAATCAAAACCATCCTGATTTGATGATGTACCGGTTGCTTGTATTGGTTTTGCCTTTTGGAACTCCTTTACAAAGCTGAAACGCGGTGTTTCCTTTGCAAAAGCACCTTTACCGAGATCTTTGATGTCCGATGCGATTATGGCAGCACGACGGTTCATTTCAGGCGTTGGTTCCTGGTATCTGAGCGGTTCGCAAAAGGGTTTCACATTTCCCAGTTTGACAAACAGGAAATCGTCTTCGATCAGGCGGAAAGCCAGTTCTTCGCGGGATACTCCGAGTAATTCCAGTAATTGGTCGTATGGCAGCAAGTGCCAGTTACGACGTAATACAGTGATATAACCGCGTGATGTCGACCATTCGGGTTGTATTTTCCCCTGTTTGGGTAATCCCATGGAGAAGGCGACTTTTTCAACGTTTTTGGGAGAAGTTCCCAATATACCGGCTAATTTTTCCTTCGGGACCACGGTCCAGTTACGCCATACAAAAGCATGCATCCGGCTGGGGAAATAATCGTAGTCAATGGCAGGTTTTGTTCCCGATTCACCGGGAAGGGTTTGCGCCTCAACAAATGATGCTGCAAGACACAGGAAAATGATGTAAAGTATATTTTTCATATTCATCATGTAAATTATGTACTTAGCGTTAATTCTCAATTACTCGCTTCGCTTCGTGAGACCGCTTCGCTAAGTTCTCAATTTTCAATTGTTTACAACCATCCGTTTGTTTTCATCCAATAGATACATCTTCCGAACCACTCGTCGAATGGGGGATTGGTTAAAAAGCCGTGTTCGCCTTTTGCATAGAGGTGCATTTCCACCGGAACTTTGTTCTTCCTGAGTGCATCGAAAAACACGATGCTGTTTTCCACCGGAACCACCGCATCCGGTTCGGCATGCACGAGAAAAGTCGCCGGGGTGGATGGCGTTACATGCATCTCGTTGGAAAAGAACCTTATTTGTGTATCTGCGGGGTTATTCCCCAACAAATTGTTCCGTGAACCAGTATGGCCGATTTGATCTGTAAAACTGATGACCGGATTCACCAAAATCATAAAATCAGGACGTAAGTTGATTCTTTCCGGGTTATCTATCAATGCTGCATTGAAGTGTGTACTGGCTGTGGCTGCCAGATGGCCACCGGCCGAGAAGCCCATGATACCGATTTTACCGGCATCAATGTTCCATTTGCGGGCATTTTCGCGAACTGTACGGATCGCTTGCTGGGCATCCTGTAAAGGTCCGATGGACTTGTCTTTCATGATACGGTCGTCGGGTAACCGGTATTTGACAACGAAAGCTGCTATCCCTAATTTGTTGAAGGCACGGGCAACGTCGGTTCCTTCGCGCTTGATCAGCAAGGTATGGTAGCCGCCACCGGGACAAATAATGACTGCTGCGCCTGTAGCTTTGTCCTTGGGAGGTAGAAACACGGATAGCGTGGGTACAGATACCTTCGAAGTCAGCGAGTCGACCTCGGCATTGGGCGAACGCACTTCTTCATCGGGTGCATTTTTCGAATTGGGAATTGCGCCGGGGTACAACCGGATGGTTTGTTGTGCCGTGCATATTCCGACATGGCAGGCAATAAACAACAAAACGCAGGGAATGTATTTTAAGGGTATCATATCACTTGTTTATCTATTGTTCCAGCAATATATCAAGACATCACCCGGAGCAACAGCCATCGTACTGATATATGCAGATGCCGGGACCATGCTACCATCCTTCAATACACGCTGCAAGCCAGTTCCACCCTCGATTTTTAGATTCATGTCGGTTTTGAAATCGCGGTTGACCACTACTAAGTATGATTTCCCACCCTTTTGCAGGATGGACACAATGGCACCTTCGCCTTCTGTTTCGAAAGTTTTGATGATCTCCGGAAGCTTACCCAACCGTTTGGCTCCTTGCGGGATCGTTGCGCCGGTATGTGCAACCGAAACCACTTTAGCACCCAGGAATACGTTTGACAGGCTTTTGATTTCCAAATTCATCTGTTTGATGTAGTCGTATATTTCCGTTCTTTTTTTGGTGTCGTAATCAATAGGAGCATGATGGAAATCGAATCCTTCATTGATACTTGGCGTCCAGTAAGTGAAATACTGGATGCCTTGCGCCCCGTATGCTAGGTTACTGTATACCTGTAACCTGATTTCGGCCGGGGTGGGGATGGGGTATGGCCCGTGTGCCACGGTAAGGGCAAATGCCCAAAACGGCTTTCCTGCTTTCTGCGCTTCATCCGAAAATATTTCGAGGTTCTCATACCACTCGCCACGCAATACCCTGTTTCCCGACGGGTCCAATACCACGGGGTAATGATCGAACGACAGTATTTGCAGGGGCACTTCCTTGATGAACAACTGTACGTGTTCCCGGTAGGTTTCCGTCCCGAGCTGTTCCGGCGAAGCATAGTTGGGAAGCAGATTCAGGTAACAAAAGTGTTTGTTGTCTATGGCTTGTATTTTCCGCGCCCATTCCCCCAATGTGGAGAAAGCGCTACGACCCGGTTCGTCGCGGAGAAAGTAACCGTCAATGGCCGGGTGGTTCATGAAACGTTTTACGATTTTTTCTGTTTCCTTTTCCAATTCCGGGCAATGGATGATCATTTTGATCCCGGCTTTTGCTGCGGCATCCATGGCAACAGCCAACTCGTCGACATTTGAAAAGATGGTGAAGTTGTGTGTGATACCCGATTCGCGCTGTTCGACATACCGCTCCACTGTGCTTTCTTTGGGCGAAACGCCATACCATCCCAAGATAGGGATTTGGTTCCCGGATTGTGATATCACCAGATCCGAAAAAATGAAAGCTAAGGTAAGAATGATCAATATCTTTTTCATAAATAATGTGAGATTAGGTTTACAAAGATACAATTTTAAGGTTTGTGTTGTTTTTAATTTCGGTTTTATAACCATGCGGGATTGAAAGTTTGTACCGGATTTGTTTTCCCTTCCGTTCCCACGATAGGCTGATCAGTTGATCGCCCACCGGAATGGTTCCCCGGCAGGATGTCACATCCACATCGTTGAATGCGATGGTTACCTGCTTCTGTTGCGGATCGACACGGCTGATCCCGAGCATGTCACGGTAAAACACATGTGCGATGTGCGATGCCATGCCGTGGTTGCAGCTTGCCACTGTGTTGGTGTTTTCCCAAAGGGTTCCGGTGATGTTGGCCATGTACAGGAAATCGTCGATGGATTCATTCAGCATTTGTTTGATGTATCCGTAGCGGGACAATAGTTCTATCCGCATGTATTTACCAAATATGATATTGGAGGGAGGTATATCGCTGTATTTACCGGTTGTTTTCCTGTCGGGACCGAAGTCGGCCAACAAGGTGCTCCACAGTTTGGGATGTGATCCGGGTGTTGCCGTGCCGAAGAAAAAGGCGTAATACTGTCAGGTGGGGTGTAAAAAATTTGGGTTTTATCAACAAAGATCATCGTTCCACTTTTTAAACAACTTATTTCTTTTCCCCAAAAGGCTTTCCCCGATATTTTCATTTTTCCACTGTTTAATATCCTCGACCTTTACAAT
>JAVBSH010000214.1:0-45498 GCA_031547085.1 Bacteroidales bacterium | reverse complement strand
CTTCAAAAAAATGACGCATCTGAGATTCAATCTCTAACGAATAAAAGTTTTTCATGTCTGGAATTTCATTGGTTAAGTTGCTGAACAAAGATAACATGAAATAATTGGAAATGGGAATTTTATTTTGGGCGCATTCCTAAGCTATTTTTGGAATAATCAGTAATTCAAAAAACATTCTTCAAAGCGAGAGACATGGCAATGAAAACTATCTGACCTCTATGTTGTTTGAATTGGTATTCCTAAATTTTCATGAATTCAACCATTTATATTACTATCAGACAAAGACAAGTTTAATCTTTTAGGGCTTAATTCCTCACCGCTTGCAGCGGAGTAGTTCATTATATGAATTTTTGACAATCCACCCAATAGGATATTTGTTATACAAAATGTCATGCAATAATTTGAACGGCGCAGCCCTCAACGAAGTTACATAGGGTCTGCTGAAAAAGTCAAGACTGTGCAGTTTTGTCAAATTTATCACCGAAAATCATCCAAGTCGACACGTTTTTTCGTGAAATCAGCATCAAGAGTTCGATTTTTGAATTCAAAATCTGGGAAAATTGAATTGGCCAATTTTTCAAGTGCAAGGGTTTTGAGCACTTTTACCATATTTCCTTGCACTTAGGATTGAGAAAATAGCATTAAGGACGTTGATTTATAAAGCATTATTACTTTTTCAGCAGACCCTACATACACCCAATATCATGAAAAATAAATTTATCTGATAAATAAACGCTTCAGAGTAAAATGTAACACCGTATACCCGATAAGGGCAGCCATACACGAGGCGATCAGGATCGACAATTTGGCATTGTTAATCACTGTGGTATCGTCAAAGGCAAGCAATGTGATAAAAATCGACATGGTAAAACCGATACCTCCCAGCAATCCCACACCGATGATGTGGTACCAGTTGACTAACCGGGGAAGACGGCAAATACCCAATGAAACTGCAATGAAGCTGAACGTGGCAATGCCGATAGGTTTGCCGACAAGCAATCCCATGGATATTCCCAGGCTATACTGTTCTCCGGAAAGTTCCAGTAAGCCGCTTTCGATGGGAATGGCTGTATTGGCCAGGGCGAAAAGCGGTAATACGACAAATGCTACAGGATAATGCAGGTAATGTTGGAGAATATATGATGGCGATTTTCTACCCCTCCTGTTAAACGGTATGGCAAATGCAAGTAAAACGCCTGTTATGGTTGCATGGACGCCCGAATGATGCATGAAATACCACATGGCAATACCCCCGATAAGATAAGGAACAAGAGAATAAACTCTAAGGCGGTTGAGGATAACCAAAAGGACAAATATCCCCAAGGCAATAAAGAGATTCAGGGCAACGAGTGAATGCGTATAGAATAACGATATGATAATAATTGCGCCCAGATCGTCGACCACAGCCAGGGCGGTCAGAAATACTTTAAGCGGAGGTGGTACACGGTTTCCCAGGAGTGACAGTATTCCTAATGCAAAAGCGATATCCGTGGCGGTAGGGATACCGGTTCCTGGTTGGGTAGGTGTGCCGTAGTTAAACAAGGCATAAATGGCTGCCGGAAAACACATTCCGCCCACAGCGGCGGCCATAGGGAGCAGCGCATTTTTTAAATTGGATAGTTCGCCAACATAAATTTCCCGTTCCAGTTCCAGGCCAATCAGAAGAAAGAATATCGCCATCAAAGCATCGTTGATCCAATGTTCGATACTCAATCCTGCGATATTCATGTGCCATGCATGCAGGTATTCCCTTTGGAAAGAGGTATTGGCTAAGATTAAAGAAACAGCGGTACATACAATCAGGATCAGTCCGCCTGATTTTTCGCTTTGGTAGAATTCCTTGAATATTCGTGTGACTGTATTGTACATGGCTATTTTTAAGGTTTCAGGTTGAAATTAAGCGTGATGATGGGGCGTTAATGCGCATTTGTATCGCACGTTGAAATTCATATGGCCGGGAAATATCCATCTTCCTATCTGTAAAAACAAAAAACTCGTTGAAACGGGTTTTCCTTTCAACGAGTTTTTTGTTTATGGCGTTCATGTTCTTATTTTTTACCCTGATTCGCCACTGCATTCATTTTCTTTGCGATTTCATCCGGATCGCCTAAGAAATAATCCTTCACCAACTTCATCGAATCATCGAATTCGAATACGTAAGGCACTGCTGTGGGAAGGTTCAGGCTGATAATATCGCTATCGGAAATGCCTTTCAGGTATTTGATGATACCACGCAAACTATTACCGTGGGCAGCTACGATGATCTGGTCATATTGGTTTAACGAAGGAAAAATATTCAACTGCCAGTAAGGGACAATGCGTTCAACGGTGTCTTTCAGGGATTCCGTCAAGGGAATATCGGCATCGGCTATTTCGTTGTAACGGATATCCTGGCGCGGACTACGCGGATCGTTCATGGCCATCGGGTCGGGAGCAATGTCATAACTCCTGCGCCAAACCAGCACTTGTTGTTCGCCGTATTTTTCAGCCGTTTCGGATTTGTTCAGGCCTTGCAACATGCCATAATGTTTTTCATTGAGCCTCCATGATTTTTCCACTGGTATCCAATCCAGATCCATCACATCCAACACCTGGTTCAGGGTTTTCACAGCACGTTTAAGATACGAGGTAAACGCTTTCTGGAAAACAAATCCGTTTTCCTTCAAAGTCTTTCCTGCTAATTTAGCTTCTTCAACGCCAGTGGGTGATAAATCGACATCCGTCCATCCGGTGAACCGGTTCTCTTTGTTCCAGGTACTTTCTCCATGGCGGAGCAAAACGACTTTTTTCATCTTAATTTATTGATTAATTTGTTTTTACATTTCTAAATTCCTGTTCAAAGAAACGAAAAAAAACTGCTCTATACAAGGAAACATATTGTTTTTTGTTCACAATGCATCTATAAGACCTGTAGTACCTGTTTGCTGTTTATTTCCAAATATTTTAATACTCCTGATACAATGTTTCGAAATCTGCGAAACATTATGTTTCTTTGCGTTGTTTTTTGGGAAAAATGATTCGCGAAAAGTATCGACAAAACCAGTCACTATTCTGCATGACACGTCGTATCGTTGTCCTGTTGTTTTTCTTGCTGTCCGGAAGTTTTATTGTTTGTGCGCAATTTTATGAATCGGGTACCGAACCGACTTCGGTTAAGTGGCAACAGATACACACGGAGCATTTTCGTGTGATCTTTCCGAAAGATATTCCCGGACAAGGGCAACAGACAGCTAATGTATTGGAATATATCTACAAGGCAGAGGGTAAGACACTGAAACATTATCCAAAAAAAATTCCGGTTGTACTGCATAACCGCCCGGCATATTCCAACGGATATGTCTCGTGGGCGCCTAAACGCTCGGAATGGTTCTTGATGCCGCCGCAGAATAATTATGCCCACAATTGGCTGGAACAATTAGCCGTGCACGAATATCGTCACGTAGTACAAATAGACAAACTCAACCAGGGATTTACGAAAGCATTAGGTTTTGCCATCGGGCAACAAAGCGTAGGTGTTGTATCGGGACTATTGCCCAAGTGGTTCCTCGAAGGCGATGCGGTAGCCACTGAAACGGCTTTATCCAATGCTGGCCGGGGACGTAATCCTGCGTTTGAAATGCCGTTGCGCACCATTGCTCTTTCGGATAAGTATCAACTGTACGACAAAGCGCTTTTTGGTTCTTACCGCGATCATGTTCCCAACCATTATGAACTGGGTTATCAAATGGTTGCATGGACACGGGCACGTTATGGAGCTGACATATACAGCACAACCATCGATTTTGTAGCACGCGAACCATATTTTTTCTTTCTATACCCATTCAAGTTCGGGCTAAAGAAGGAAACCGGCCATGTTACCCGGCAATTATATAACCAGGCTTTTGGTGATTTAACAAACCGTTGGCACGAGCAGGAATTGCAGACAGGTTATGATGATATCCCTGCTGTTAACCGGCGTGAAAACGAACTGTACACCAATTACCGTTCGCCGCAGTATATAAACGATTCGACCTTCATTACTCAAAAAAACGGTATCGCACAAATTGCGCAATGGGTTGAAATAGACAAAAATGGTAGCGAACAAGCAGTCTTTACGCCGGGGAATATCAATTCGGAACGGATCTCGTATGCCAATGGACGGATAGCATGGTCGGAAATGCAACTGGATATCCGTTGGGATAACCGTTCGTATTCCATAGTAAAAGTGTTCGACTTACAAACCGGCAAAGTACGGGTAATAAAGAAACGCACGCGTTATCTTTCACCGTCGCTTTCGCCTGATGGTTCCACCCTTGCTTTAGTCGAGTTGCCGCTTGATGGCGAAAGTTCCATTATCATACTGGATGTTGCTACCGGCGAAGAAAAGGATCGTATCGCCAATCCCGGCAATGCGTTGTTGCAGAATCCTTCCTGGATGAAAGACGGCCGGCATTTATTGGTTATTGTGAATAACCGGGAAGGGAAATCTATTGCAAAAGTAGACATTGCCACAGGATTTTATGCGACAGTATTACCTCCGACTTATGACGATATTACATACCCGACGGATGCCGGCGAATATGCTTTTTTTACGGGATATTACAATGGAATTACCAACATATATGCGGTTAATTATCGTAGCGGAAAAGTAGCGCAGGTTACATCGTCACGTTTTGGCGCTTTCGATCCGCAGCCTAACGCTTCGGGTGACAAAATGATTTTTTCCGAATATACAGCCAATGGATATGATATTGTTGAAACAAATCTGGATGCAGCGAAATGGATTTCAGTAAATCAACTTTCCAATCATTCAGTAAAATTATATGAAATTCTTGCCCAGGAGGAAAATTTTAACGTGCAGGATAGCATTGTTCCAGCCATGCAACACAACATAAAACCATTTCGCAAATGGAAAAATCTGTTTAACGTACATAGTTGGGCTCCATTGTATTATAAAATTGACACTGACGATGTTACGTCAACAGAGCTTTATCCGGGTTTGGTTTTGCTTTCGCAGGATTTGCTGGGCAACCTGACCTCATCGGTTGGCTATTCGTGGCGTGGATACAATGCTTATCATGCCAATTTTACCTATCGTGGCCTGTATCCGATGGTTGATTTCACTTTTGATTATGGCGGGCAAGAGGCAATATACGGTCCACCGGAAAAAGGAAACCACACCCTCAATCCGCAAAATAAAAATATGGAAATAGGCATGCGTACTTATGTCCCGTTTATGTTGACCCGTAATCGCTACATTACGGGAATCACGCCGCAGGCAAAAGTCAATTACAACAGCAGTTTTCTTTATTCCGAGGCGATTGATGGTTATCAACATGGCTTGTGGGAAGTAAGTTACGGTTTTACAGCCTATCGTTATTTGAAGATGTCGGCACGCGACCTTGCTCCGCCATGGGGTGTTGTACTTCAATCCGTATATCAACATACGCCGGTCAATACGGAGCAGTTAGGGCACATTTACTATGTGTATGGAAGAATGTATTTTCCGGGAATCGCCAAACATCATACGCTTCAGGTTTCAGGAGCATGGCAGCAGCAAAAGACCAACTATTTCCTGTTCGGTACTTTGATCAATTTTCCCCGGGGCTACATCAATGGACGTACCGAAAAGCTAAGCATCGGGTTGGTGGAATATGCTTTCCCTCTGTTCTATCCCGACTGGCACTGGAGTTTCCTGGTCTATTTGAAACGCATCCGTACCAATCTGTTTTGTAACATAGCCGATAATCGTTACCGGTACCTTGATAAAGATAATCTGATAAAATGGCGCTCTGACCAAATGTGCAGTGTGGGCCTTGACCTGATGGTTGATGTCAATCTTCTGCAAATCAGTTTTCCCATAAATATGGGACTTCGTACGGTATATGTTCCCGAAACCAGGGAAGTACATCCTTCATTATTGTTCAATGTCTCATTTAATTAGAAACATCACCTGTCAAACTGCAATTCTCAAGAAACAGCTTCCGATTGTACGATCCGCGAATTGGGCGGAACGCTATGAGTTAACCACACATTGCCGCCGACAATAGTTCCTTTCCCAATGGTTATCCGTCCCAGGATAGATGAGTTGGAATATACGGTTACATCATCTTCAATGATAGGATGTCTGGGGATATCCATTGGATTACCGGATTCATCCAGCGTAAAGCTTTTAGCACCGAGGGTTACTCCCTGGTACAAACGTACATGTTTACCGATTATGGCTGTTTGCCCGATAACAACACCTGTTCCGTGGTCGATACTGAAATATTCGCCGATCTGTGCACCGGGATGTATGTCTATACCTGTTTTGGAGTGGGCAATTTCTGAGATAATTCTTGGAATAAGCGGAATATCGAGTTTCAATAATTCATGGGCGACGCGATGATTCAACAATGCCCGCATGGCCGGGTAACAAAAAATAATCTCGGCATAATCCCTGGCAGCAGGATCACCGGAAAAAATAGCTTTGACATCGGTAGACAACAATTGTTTAATTTCCGGTAGTTTACCGATAAATTGCAACGTCAATTTGGCTGCGTTTTCCTTGACCCTGCACCAATCGTTATCGGTACATTCAAAAGACAACGACCTGTATACCTGTTCCGAAAGAGCATCATATACTTTTTCGACATTTACACCGGTGTGATACGGCATCGAATTGATATTGACCAAAGGACTTCCATAATATCCCGGGAATATGATCGCCCTGAGCGTATCCAGAATAGATGTAAGTGTTTTTGTTTCGGGCAGTTGCCTGTCATATAACGGAATATACGGATAGTCTACCGCATGATGATCTGTCAGCTTGTCTATGCAATCCTGCAAAGCTTGATGTGTTTCTTTATTCATTAGTTTATGCTATTAATCAAGTAAGATTTAATGTCGTTTAGTTAATGACTCTGACAGTTCTATCGACCCTGTCAGGTCGCCACGCTACAGACTTGTCAGGCTGCGGAGCTGCTGACAGGGTCGGAACCAAATTCTTTGAATTGTGATTTTTAGAAAAACGACCATGTATTTGTATATCATGTATAACGAACACAAAAACAGTAAATAGGTTCGTTTACAAGCATGCGTTAAGCAAAAATAAGATAAGAAATAAACAAGTAAATTATTTTATCCGTTCTATCATTTCTTCAAACGAAACATTAACTTGTTCACCAGTGATCATATTCTTCAGACTGATGTTATTGTTCGCTATTTCGTTTTCGCCGATCATGGCCACATAGGCTATTGATTTACAGTTGGCATAAGCCATCTGTTTTTTCATCTTCGCCGCTTCGGGATATATTTCGGCATTGACACCCATTTCACGTACGCGAGCGAGCAATTTCAACACATGTTGTTCTTCGGTACGTCCAAAGTTAACAAACATCAAACGGGTAGTTTGACCCGAATCGGCTGGATATGCATCCAATTGTGTGAGAACATCGTATATACGATCAGCGCCAAAGGATACCCCTACACCCGACACACCGGGTAATCCGAAAATACCCGTCAGATTATCATAGCGACCGCCGCCACAAATACTGCCGATCTGCACATCCAATGCTTTTACTTCCATGATGGCGCCGGTATAATAGTTCAACCCGCGGGCAAGTGTCAGGTCAAGTTCGACAGGTACCGGTATCTGCAATGTTTCGACATAACCCAGGATGGTACGCATTTCGGCAACGCCGGCAAGTCCGGACGGACTACCGGTAAACAGTGATTCCAGCCGGTCAAGTTTTTCGTGATTGGTTCCCGAAAGTTGAATGACAGGCTGCAAGGCGTCAATAGCTTCCTGTGACAAGCCTTTTGATAGCAACTCTTCGTTCACCTTGTCCAATCCTATTTTTTCCAATTTATCTATCGCAACGGTGATGTCTGTTATTTTATCACTTTGTCCGATCAGTTCAGCTATGCCGGTAAGTATCTTCCGGTTGTTGAGTTTAACCAGCACCCGGATATTCAATGCCTTAAAAACTCCGGCAATGATTTGTAGCAATTCGGCTTCATTGAGCATCGAGTCGCTACCCACCACATCCACATCACATTGATAAAATTCACGGTAACGCCCTTTCTGTGGACGATCGGCACGCCATACAGGTTGTATCTGGTAACGCTTGAATGGGAAACTGATATCATTTTGATTTTGCACCACAAAACGTGCAAACGGAACAGTAAGGTCATAACGCAATCCCTTTTCACACATTCTTAGTGATAGTTTATTCAGATTCTTTTCCGAAAGATCATGATCGTTCACATCCGATAAAAAATCGCCTGAATTGAGAATACGAAACAACAACTTGTCACCTTCCTCGCCATATTTACCCAATAAAGTCGAGAGGTTTTCCATGGCAGGGGTTTCAATGGGTTGAAAACCGAAACGCTGAAAAACAGTTTTAATGGTGTCGAAAATATAATTGCGTTTCACCATTTCGGTTGGTGTGAAATCGCGGGTTCCTTTGGGTATGGATGGCTTTTGCATGTTAAACTGGTGAATAAATCAATACGTTGCGAGCTCGCCGAAGGCAACTTTCAATTGTCAATTACTTATCGGATATATCGCGTGACAAAAGTAATACATTGACCGGAATGAAAAATCCTAAAATTTCGTTTCTCTACTTGTTTCTGTTAATTACATAAGCAACTGTTTCTTTTAGAGCTGTTGCTGCTTCACATTCTGGGAAGCTTTCTATGATACTGATCGCCATGTTGGCATATTTGTCCATCATCATACGGCAGTATTCGAGCCCTCCTTTTTCGACGACAAACCCGGTGATTTCCTTTAGTTTCTTCGACTCGGGCATCGAACTGTTCATCAAGCTTATGATCTGCCTTTTTTCGTTTTTCGGAACTTGTTGCAGCGCATAAATCAGCGGTAGGGTCAGTTTTTTTTCCTTTATATCGTTTCCGGCAGGTTTACCCGTAATGTTATTTGGCTGATAATCAAAAAGGTCATCTTTGATTTGGAAAATCATGCCAAGATATATGCCGAATTGCCTCATTTGCTCTACCTGTTCGGGAGACGCCCCGGCCGACTGTGCCCCGGCTTCGGTACATGCTGCAATCAATGTGGCCGTTTTTTTACGGATAATTTCATAATAGGCCTCTTCCGTAACATCCTGTTTCCTGGAATGCTGTAGCTGCAACAATTCACCTTCGCTCATCTCCTTGACAGCAATAGATACGATACACAACAAATCAAAAGCATTGTTGTCCACCGATTGAATCAAGCCACACGCCAGAAGATAATCGCCAAACAGCACGGCGGTTTTTGATTTCCACAAGGTGTAGACGGAAAACATGCCACGTCGCTCATTGGCATCATCCACCACATCGTCGTGCACCAATGAAGTCGTATGTAATAATTCCACCAGCGAAGCTGCGGCATAGGTCTTGTTTCCGATTTCGCCAAACAACCTTGCCGATAACAGTACCAAGATGGGACGTATCTGTTTCCCCTTTGTTTTTAAAACATATTGGGTGATAAGATTCAACAGAAAAACATCACTTTTGAGCGCCTGCTTGAACTGATGCTCGAATATTTTCAGCTCGGCAGCAATGGGATGTTTGATTTTTTCGATTCCGGTCATACAAAATTGAAAAGAGGGACAAAAGTAAGAAATACCTTGAATCCTTGCCAACAAATATGGAATAATCTTCCGATAAGTACTTACCCAGGGCAACCGCATCAAATTTTGAGTATTTTTTTCATGTACGCCACATCCAACGCTGCCTTGTATTGCCTCTTCTTTAAACTGAGTTTGTCATTTACATTTGTGATCATTTGTAGGGCAAATTTTCTGACTGTTGATAGGTTTTCGGGGGCATTTCCTGTTCTAGCCCTGCATTGATCCTCTTTAAAAGTGACATCCAAATGCCAGTGTAATTTATTTTCTATGGCCCAATGTCCCCTTGCCAAAGAGTTGTAATATGCTGCATTTTTGACACTCTCATCGCTAATGTAATAGCGAGTATCCTTGGTAAGTATGCCTCTAATTTCCCGGGTAGCTTCTATCTTTATTAATGTGGTTATATCTTTCCAAGGCGTTAGATTTTCGTCCATCAAGAAATCCTTTGCCGGTAAAATACTGCAACTTCGGGTTTCTATACGACCATGATCACTGTCTGTTTCCCTGGCATGATAATGGCCTTGATGTGTTTTAAAAGCGCATTGGATATCTTCAAGCAGTTCTTTCTGATTGCCTTTGACCGAAAGCATGTAATGCCCTTTCTTATCACGTATTTGTGCCGCAATTTTGGTTTGCGTTCCCATGGCATCTATGGTGACAACAGCATCTTCAATATCCAATGAATCCAATACCCGGGGAATGGCTGTGATTTCGTTGGATTTATCCTCCACTTTTTGCTGACCCACACAAATGCTGTTTTCATTCACCCAGACGTTCAGGATATACAACCCGGCATTGCCTTTGCTTGTGGGGGAAGCTCCTTTTAATACCTTGCCATCCAGTACTATTTGCTTCTCTGCCAAGCAGGATAGGATGTCTTTGCCATAAGCTTCCAAGCATTTCTTCAATGCATCCGGATCCAACCGCTTGAAAACCCGTTCGTAGGTATCCACCGAAGGTGCTCCGTTGGGCAGTTGGAGTAGGTCCCCTTTTAACTGCTGCCCACGGTTTTTGCCAAACAAATACATGTCCTGATAATCCGATCCTCCTGTCATATAGGTACAAAGAGCGATCAATAGTATATCGGATAATAAATGATCGCACATCTGAACTACACGAGGATCGGGGACTTCTTGAAAATAGTGAGAAATATCTTGTTCCATTCAGCAAAGGTAATAGTGATTGGCTAAAAAATTGATGCGGTTACCCTGATGACTTTCACAAAAATGATTATTTTTGCCACATGAGATGTTGTATCTAACCGAATGAAAAACAGCAAAGAATCTCTTTCCGACGTTTATGAAGAACAGGTTGCCACCCTTTATTCCTATGGGTGTAAGTTTACCAGTGACAGGGAGCTTGTGAAAGATTGCATCCATGATGTTTTTGTGAAACTGTATGAGAAAGAGGACATTTCGTCTATTCGCAACATGAAATTCTATTTGTTGCGTGCTTTCAAAAACAAACTGCTGGATGAACTGGCTCGTATACAACCACAAAATATCGATGAAGCTCCATTCAGTTATCTTTTGGAAGTTTCTGATGAAGACCAATGGATAGAAAATGACGAAATGCGACGACTCAAAACTTATATTGAGAACGCATTCGAAACCCTTACAGAACGGCAAAGAGAAGCTGTTTACCTTTACTACATGGAAGAACTGAGCTACGATGAGATCAGTCAGTTGCTGGGAATGAATTACCAGTCGGTGCGGAATGTCGTACACCGTGCGCTCGTGAAGTTGAGGGAGAAATTAGGAGACCAGCCTCCTACTTTTTTATTAACTATTTCATTTTTTTTCAAAAAACTGAGTACAAAAAATATCTTTTAGGGTCTTATAGAAAACACTGTAAGGAATTCCTAAAGAAAGCATGATAGACATCTCTCCAAATGATAAGGATGTATTGGAGCAATTCCGAAAGGGAGCTATTGATTCTTTGTCCGGTAAAGAGCAAAAAGCGCTGTGGTATCGTATTGAACATACTGTAAAAAAATCTTTCGGGAAACGGTTTCGTTTTTCCGGATTTTATCCATGGGCTGCAGTCGCATGTGTATTACTTTTGATGGGTTTCGGATATTGGTGGTATAACAATCAAAATACAACTCCAACGTTGCTGATCGTTGAAACACAACCCAAACAAAGACAACAGGTGATTCTTCCTGATTCTACCATTGTATGGCTCAATGCCGGAAGCCGGTTGGAATACCCGGAAAGTTTCACGGATGGTCGTTTTGTTCATTTGGAAGGAGAGGCATACTTTAGTGTTGCTCATGATGCATCACGTCCTTTTACTGTGCATGTCTCAGGATTGCACGTAATTGTGCTTGGGACGATTTTTAATGTAACAGCCTACGAAAATGATACTGAAATTGTCACGACATTGGTAGAAGGGCAAATAGCGCTTCAATTGGATGGCAATCAACCACTACAAACTACCCTGGTGCCGAACCAACAGGTAACTTTCCATAAAGACACCAAGGATCTGACTTTTGCAACTGTTGATTCGCGAATATTTACTTCTTGGGTAAGAGGCTATTATAAATTTGAAAATACATCATTTGAACAAATTGCGAAGCAGTTTGAACGGATGCATGGTGTGAAAATTGTTTTTGAAGACGAATCGCTTAGGATGCAGCCTTACAATGGGACTTTCCTGCAAGAACAAAGTATTGAAACTGTGCTGGAACTTCTTAAAGAAACTCGATATTTTACATATACCATACAATCAAACCGGATCATCATTAGTCGATAACCTTTAAATAAAAATACTATGAAGACATAACGCACACACAACACAAAACCGGAACAATGCGCCAACATTGCTCCGGCGGATATTTCAATGAGATCAAATATATTGCACGCCCTACTATCAAATTCACCGAGGCTGCAATCATTTAAAATCAATAAAACAGTCAAATGTATGAAAAAATATCAAACAAAAGGAAGGCTATGCCCTTTTTATAAGATATGGTATGTCATGAGAATATTAACGATATTACTATTTATAAGCATGTTGCATGTATCAGCTGAAGTTTATTCGCAAAAGAACAAGCTTTCGCTCGAGATGAGAAACATGAATTTGAAAGAAGCAATAAAACAAATTGAAGCACAAACAGATTACCTTTTCCTTTACAATGCCAATGACATCAAGGACAACATAAAAGTAGACTTTCATGTCAAGGATCAACGCATTGAAAAAGTATTGGTCGAGCTGTTGAAAAATACCGGATTGGAATATACGATCAGGGACAGGCATATTATATTGCGTCCTAAAAAAGAATCCGAAGGTATCAGCAATACTTCTGGCATACAGCAAGGGATCAGAGTAACCGGTACGGTATCCGATAATGGTGGCGCCACCATGCCTGGGGTTAATATCGTCATCAGAGGATCTGCACAGGGTACCACTACCGACATCAATGGGGAGTTCTCCCTCACTGTGCCAAGCGATACAACGGTGTTGTTATTTCGCTTTATAGGCTACCAAACGCAGGAAGTTGTTGTAGGTAACCGGAAAATCATTGCCATCTCCATGCAGGAAGCAGCTGCCGAGATCGGTGAAGTGGTGGTGGTTGCTTTCGGCAAGCAAAAGAAGGAAAGCGTGATTGGCGCCATCACCACTATTAATCCTGCGGAGCTGAAGGTGCCTTCGAGCAACCTCACCACCGCACTGGCCGGCAACATGGCGGGAGTCATCGCCTACCAACGGAGCGGCGAACCCGGTGCAGACAATGCCGACTTCTTTGTGCGCGGTATCACAACCTTCGGAACCAATACCAAACCATTGATCCTGATTGATGGGATCGAACTCACCTCAACCGACCTTGCCCGCCTTCGTCCGGACGACATTGAAAGTTTTTCCATATTGAAGGACGCTACAGCAACCGCCCTGTATGGTGCACGTGGTGCAAACGGTGTTGTTTTGGTCACCACCAAACAAGGCGCCGTAGGGCCTGCAAAAGTATCGTTCCGTTTCGAAAACTCCCTTTCAGCGCCAACACGAACTGTTGAAGTAGCCGACCCTGTCACCTATATGAAAATGCACAACGAAGCAGTCCTTACCCGCGACCCGTCAGGAGCCACCATATATTCGCAGGAAAAGATCGAAATGACGGAGGCTGGCAGGTATCCGCTCATTTATCCCGCCAACGACTGGAAGGAAATGTTGTTCAAAGACTACACCATGAATCAGCGTGCCAATATGAGTTTCAGCGGCGGGGGCGGTGTAGCGCGTTACTATGTAGCCGGCTCTTATAACCGCGACAATGGTAACCTGAAAGTGGACAAACGCAATAATTTTAATAACAACATTGCTATTAACAATTACGATTTGCGGGCGAATGTCAATATTGACGTAACCAAAACCACAGAAATGATTGTGCGTTTGAGTGCAAATTTCGAGGAATACAAAGGTCCCATACTGGGAGGAACTGAGATGTATAATCGGATGGTACATTCCAACCCGGTACTTTTTCCTGCTTATTACCCTGCGGACACAGAGCACCAGTATGCCCAGCATATTCTGTTCGGTAACTGGAACAACAGTAAAGTCAATCCCTATGCAGACATGGTATGTGGTTACAAGGAGAAGTCGCGTTCGCAGATATTGGCCCAGATAGAAATGAAACAGAATTTAAAATTCATTACCGAAGGCTTGACTGCCAGGGGAATGTTGAATGTCAGTCGTTTGTCGCAATTTGCTGTCAACAGGGCGTATGTTCCGTTTTTTTATGAAATCAGCAGATATAACCGACTGACCGGGGATTATAAGTTGATGGAAACGTATATTGGCACCGAATATTTAGGATACGGCGAGTTAAATGACGACAGGAAACAAAGCTCCTCGTTTTACTTCGAAGGAACGGTAAACTATGCCCGCGATTTCGGAAAACACAGCATTAGCGGTTTGTTGGTATACCAGGCGCGGCAGACGCTGAACGCCAACGAAGGCACGTTGCAAAAGTCGCTTCCTTCGAGGAATATAGGATTGTCGGGCCGTGCAACCTATTCGTATGATACCCGCTATTTTGCCGAATTTAACTTCGGATACAACGGAAGCGAGCGTTTTGATAAAAAGAACCGTTTCGGCTTTTTCCCATCGGCAGGCGCTGCATGGGTCATATCCAACGAAGAGTTCTGGGCAGATTTCAAACCTGTTGTAACCAACCTGAAACTGCGCTATTCCTACGGTATCATCGGGAACGATCAGATAGGCGACCTCAACGACCGGTTTTTCTATCTCTCGGAAGTGAACATGAGCAATGGTAGCCGTAGAGCAGTTTTCGGACAGGAATACAATACGGAGTATAACGGAATTACCGTAAACCGGTATGCCAACCCGAATATTAGTTGGGAAACATCGGCCAAGCAAAATTTTGCCCTTGAATTAGGCTTGTGGAACAAACTGACCCTGATTGCCGAGTATTTTACCGAATATCGTAGCAATATCCTGATGGACAGGGCAAGCATACCCAACACCATGGGCTTGACCTCCACTGTGCGGGCGAATGTAGGCGAAGCGTCGGGCAGAGGCGTGGATATGACGTTGGAATACCAGCAAAACTGGACCACAGATTTCTGGACGTCGGCTCGCGCCAATTTCACGTATGCCACCAGCAGGTATGAAGTATACGAAGAACCCGAATACAAGGAATCCTATCGCTCAAGGGTAGGCTGGTCGCTCCAGCAGGAAAGCGGGTATATTGCCGAACGGCTCTTTGTAGATGATGAAGAAGCCGCCAGTTCGCCGCCACAATTAGTAGGTATATATTCTTCTGCGTATGGCGGAGGTGACATTAAATATACCGATATCAACCGTGACGGTAGAATAGACGCTGCCGACAAAGTGCCCTTAGGCCATCCGACCGTACCGGAAATTGTTTACGGATTCGGTTTTTCGGCAGGTTATAAGGGATTCGACCTTTCTGCATTTTTCCAGGGGGCGGCCAGACAGTCGTTTTGGATCAATGCCCATAGTACTGCTCCGTTTGTTGCCGAATCTCAAATCCTAAAGGCGTATGCTGACAGTTATTGGTCGGAAGAAACACAAAACATATATGCTCTTTGGCCACGGCTCGACACACAAATCAATTATAACAATGTGCCGGGAGCCTATTGGGATAATGATCAGCAGAAATGGCACGGGGATCAAAGAAATACCTGGTTTATGCGCAATGCTAATTTTCTGCGCCTCAAACAGGTGGAATTTGGTTATACACTGCCTTTACGGATAACAGAAAAAATAAGGATGTCGAGCCTCCGGTTTTATGCCAGTGGAACCAACCTGTTCCTCCTCAGTAAATTCAAGATGTGGGATGTGGAAATGGCCGGTGATGGATTGGGGTATCCGCTGCAAAGAGTGTTTAACATCGGGGTAAATTTGACTTTCAATTAATAAAGAACAAGCAATATGAAAAAATATAAAATGATCATACTCGCCGTCGTCATTGGGTTAAACGCTTGCGGCGAATGGTTGGATGTAGTACCCGACGGCGTTGCCACCCTTGATATGGCGTTCAATTCGAGAGCGCAAGCGATCAAATATTTGTCTACCTGCTATTCGTATATGCCGAAGAATGGCGGTGCAGCAGACCCGGCCATACTGGGCAGCGACGAAATATGGACAAGGAATACCGCCCACCTTGCTAACCGGTTCTCGGTTGCAGGTCTTGAGATAAGCAATGGAAGGCAGAACGCCACCAGCCCGATACTTGGGAGATGGAGCGATATGTATCTGGCGCTGCGCGTTTGCAATACCCTTTTAGAAAATGTACATAAGGTGCCCGACCTAACAGCTAAGGAGCGTGAGCAATGGAAAGCTGAGGTGACGGTTTTGAAGGCTTATTATCATTTCTCCTTAGTACAGATGTATGGCCCGGTGCCCCTTATCCGGGAGAATATGCCGGTAGATGTCGATGTATATGCAGTGAAGGTAGAACGCGAACCGGTGGACAAGTGTTTCCGTTATATCGTGGAATTGATTGATGAGGCCTGCGACGGCGACATGCTTCCCACGATCGTACTCGATCCTGCAAGCGATTATGGGCGTATCACCAAGCCCATCGCGCTTGCGCTGAAGGCAAAAGTCTTGGTGACGGCGGCAAGCCCCTTGTTCAATGGCAACAACGACCAGGCGACCCTGCAAAACCATGACGGAACGCCCCTGTTTAACAAAGATTATGATGCCGGGAAATGGCAATCGGCAGTGGCCGCTTGTAAGGAAGCCATTGATTTGTGCCATGATGCAGGGATGATGTTGTATGAATTTCCTGATAAAAACAAAAGATACACCGATACCATCGCCAGGGATTTAACCCTCCGGAATGCTTTTAACCTACGGTGGAACACTGAAAACAACACTGAAACCATCTGGGCCAACACGCAAATGATTTCAATCCCCGGCAATGGAGGGATGATCCATGCATCGATGCCAAAGTTGAATCCTTCTTATGTCAACAGTAATGACCTTTGTAAGTGGCTGGGTATGCCTATCAAAATTGCAAGCATGTTCTATACCCGGAATGGAGTGCCTCTTGAAGAGGACAACACAAGGAATATAGGCGATATATACAATTTGAGAACCGCACAGGCAGAAGAACGGCTTTATGTCCGGCAGGGAAGAACCACGGTGGATTTACATTTCGACCGCGAACCCCGTTTTTATGCATGGGTAGGATTCGATGGCGGTGTTTGGTTCGGGGCAGGACAATACAATGACAAAGACGCATCTTCGTTAAGGTATCTTGCATTCAAAATGGGTGAAACGGATGGTACTGAAGGACAGGGAAACTGGACGGGTTATATACCTAAAAAATATATCCCTTATGAAGCCCAGTTGAATGCCATCAACAGCATTTCCTCACCGAGCTATGCCTGGCCCACCATGCGGTTGAGCGATTTGTACCTGTTATATGCCGAGGCGATTAACGAAGCCGAAGGCTCCAATGGATCCAATAGCGTTGAATTGTTCCGTTATATCGATATGGTTCGCACCCGCGCCGGTTTGAAAGGAGTGAAAGAATCGTGGGATACGTACACCAACAACCCGAAATACAATACTCAAACAGGAATGCGGCAGATCATACAACAGGAGCGAATGATCGAACTCTCGTTCGAAGGGCATCGTTTCTGGGATATACGCCGGTGGAAAACCGCGCCTTCTGTATACCAAACCTCGCTACAAGGCTGGAACATGATGGTATCTACCATTGACGGTACGGAGGAAGAGGTCAATAAATTGATGTACCAGCCGCAGCTTTTGTTGGTACAAAAGTTTGGTGTCCGCGACTATTTCTGGCCCATCAGAGCCAGCGATATCGACGTAAATCCGAATTTAGTACAAAATATTGGATGGTAAGTTCAATTGAAAATTGAGAATCGAAAATTGAAATAATATGAAAAATAGAATATTGATTGTTATCTTATTCCTGATATCGGCTATATGGACTGGCTGCAAGGAAGAGGGCCGTATTGATTTTATAGACGACAGTGCGCCTGCGCCTGGCCAGGTGACAAACGTAACAGTACGTAACACATCGGGAGGAGCGGTGTTGAAATATACATTGCCGGTAGATAAAAATCTGCTGTATGTACGGGCTGAATACGAAATTAAACCCGGCGTAATACGCGAAACCAAATCGTCGTACTTCAAAGACTCCTTGGTTCTGAGTGGATTCGGTGACACGCGGGTTTATAATGTGCAACTGTACTGCGTAGGGAAAAATGAAAAAGCATCAAATCCTTTGACCGTACAGATCAACCCAACAACGGCACCCGTACACTTAGTAAACAAAAGTTTGAGGGCAACCTTCGGAGGAGTATCCATAGACATCGAAAATCCGGAAAAGGCAAACCTGGCGATTGTATTGATGGCTGATACCGCCAAATTAGGTTATATGAGTGAATTGATCACTTATTATACTTCTATGCCGAAGGGATCTTTCACTTATCGCGGCACCGACGGATTAGATTCCATAGAACACGAATTTGCAGTATATATCCGCGACAGATGGGATAATTATTCCGATACCATCACATCCACAGTGATACCATGGTTCGAGGAATATATTTCCAAAGGCACCTGGAAGGATTACACCTTGCCCGGTGACATCCCGCCGGTTAATGGTAGCTACCCGATAACAAGAATATGGGATGAGAATTATGACCAGGATGGCTTCCATGGTATGGAAACCCAGGTGCTTCCGCACAACCTTACATGGGACTTGGGAAAGGCTGTCAAATTGAGCCGTTTAAAATATTGGCCACGTAAACATAGCGACGATAGATGGAAGAGGGGCCATGCAAAGATATTTGAAATATGGGGCTCAAACGCACCCAATCCCAGCGGAGCTATGGACAACACCTGGATACCGCTCGGACGATTTGAATGCGTGAAACCTTCCGGACCCGGAACGCAAATTACCCAGGAAGACATCGCTTTTGCCGATGAAGGTATTGAATTCGACTTTGAAGTAACCGACTTTGCCCCGAATCCTTATACGCCAGTTCAGTATATCAGGTTCAGGACCATATCCACATATGCTAATGCATCATTCTCGACGGTACATATCCTGGAGTTAAGTTTTTGGGGAGAATTTGTCAAGTAAAGTTAAATCATTAAAAATCATTGAAGATGAAGAATATCATATATATCATCTTGATGGGGATCATTGTTGGATTCTCTTCATGCAAAGGCCCGGAGGATATTTACGAGGATTATGTCGTACCCAGCGGATTGACCTATCCCGGACCGGCACTGAATCCGGTTGCAAAATCCGGCGATAAACGCATCGAAATATCGTGGCATAGAGGCACCGATCCCAGGGTAGCGAAAGCCAAAATATTCTGGAATAATTACACCGAGTCGGTAGAAGTGCCCGTTGCCCCGAATGCGGATATTGTAAGTAAGATCATTGATCCGATTGATGAAAATACCTACTCATTCATGATTCATACCTACGATGAGGACGGGAATACTTCCATTCCGGTAGAAGTGATGGGTGAGGTGTATGGCGATAATTACCGGAGCAGGTTGACAAATCGTCTGCTGAAGAGTACATATTATGATGGCCAGGACCTCAAGCTGAATTGGAATACGGCCGATGATGCCGAAACAGGTACCAGCCTGAGTTGGACAGATACATATGGTGCAAAACAAACCAAAGTGATTGATCCGTCGGAAACGGAATTGATCATTCCGGACTTTGACATCAACAAGCCTTTGTCATATAGCACGATATATAAGCCGGATTCAATGGCGATAGACGTATTCTATGCAACTGCAGTCGAAACTATGATTGATCCGACAGTATTGATCCCCAAGAGTACCTGGGTAGCAAACATGTTGCCCAGCGATATGGGGATGAATAACGATTACCCCTTAGCACGTTTATGGAACGGAAACACAACTGATTTTATGCACTCTGAGAATCCGGTGACCCTTCCCTGTACATTTACATGGGATATGGGGATAAAAGCAAAACTGAGCCGGATGAGGCTATGGCCACGTAACAATAATGACGACCGCTGGAGCAAAGGCCATCCGAGAGTATTTGAAATATACGGATCCTTAGAACCAAATCCTAATGGAAGTTTGGATGCCAGTTGGACACTGTTGGGAAAATTTGTATGTGTTCAACCATCAGGTAATGGGATTGCCGATCCTTGGAAAGCTCCTACTTCGGAAGACATAGCCCTTTCCGACAGGGGGATAGATTTTGAATTCGTACCCGGCACAGGAGTCGATCCCTCTGCCACAGTCAGGTATATCAGGTTCAAGAGTATTGAGCATTTCAATCCTACGCAACCCCCACGTATTTTACTTGCGGAGATCAGTTTCTGGGGAACATTGGTGAAGTAAATTGACAATGGATAATGCACAATTGACAATGATTCCATTAAACTCAAAAAACAGTGGGTGTTTCTATTCAAAACACTCACTGTTTTTATCTAAAACAGCCAGTATTTTTTAAGATCTGCCGGATCTTTCGTATCCGGCAGATCTTAAAAATGTTAAGAGACAAAAACAAAATATTTTTTTTTCAATTAATTATCAATCATTATGAAATACAAGTTAATAGCCAGGGCTAATCCGCAGAACAAGGCGGCAGCCCCCAAGTATTATGTAGTGCCTGTACATGCAGGCGAAAAGGATTTGAAACAGCTCAGCCAGGAAATTGCCGACCTGTCATCGCTTTCGCCGGGCGATGTGTACAATGTGCTTATCAACTTAGTGGCCATTATGCCTAAGCATATGCGCGACGGGTTTAAGGTGTCGCTGGGCGATTTCGGCAGTTTCAAGAATTCATTCAGCAGCGAAGGTGTGGAAGACCCCAAGAAATTCAACGCTTCCATGATCCGTGGTAAGAAAGTACTTTACCGTGCCGGTAAGGATGTGAAGAAGGGATTGGATGATATGAAGCTAACCCAGGAGTAAGAGCAATTAAGAATTAAGAATTGAGAATTTTGGCATTGAGAATGTTTTCAAATGGCAATACAAGGCCGGGCGAGTAAATAACACAAAAAGGGAAAAAGGCGACAACGGGGTAGACTTTCAGCAGAGCGCTCCCCCGGTTGCCGCCCGGCTTCCCTTCTAAAACAGAAGGACAAGGCATCATTACAGGAATAATAAGTTACAGGCTTGCCCAGCCGATGCAAAATGGTTGTAATGCGATTTAGTTAATAAAGCGAATCAAGGGTTGAATATAATGTCCACGAAGTGGGCAAATATGAATAACCACGGGTAAAACCCGGTAGGAATGCAAGCCTAAACCTCGTCCCTGAAAGGGGCGAATGGCATAAATACGATATTCGCCCCTTTCAGGGACGGAGTTAATTGATTTGCCGCTCTCCGTGAGTTACACTCACGGTTATTCATATTCAGTCCCTTCGGGACATTGAGTGAAAATCGAAACATGTTTTCAACACTTGATTCGCATTAATATTAGTATTTAATAAAAATGAAAATTATAATCAGATGAAAAATAGGTCCTTAACAGTTGCAGTTATAGCAATATGTACAGTAGTAGCCTTAGGACTTAACTTACAGAATGCCTTTGATGGTTATGGCGTAAAAAACGGAACATTGCATCCAGAAGTGCTGGCGTAAACCAATACTGGTGGCAGTACTACTATCAAACTTAAAAGAATAAAAAAATCTTGCACTTGTTATAGGTTCGTTTATGACTCAACATATAATGCAGTGTGAGGAATATGAGTGGAAGAAACCTATGGCTGTTGCAAGTTGCGTGGTAACACATTGCCCAACTGGTTCTGCATGTAGATAAATTGATTTTTATGAAGAGTGGGATTGCAAAGTTGATCTCATTCTTTTTCTGTGTAATGAATATTAATATATAAATAACAGATAAAATGACAAATAAAAAGGTATATATTATTCTTATTTCTGCTTTTTTATTTTTATCGTGCGGGCATACAAGCAACCCATCAGAAGATAATGTTATATTAACCGATCATGTATCTAAAGAAATTTCACTGAATGAGTTGTTTGACGACTTTGAATATATTTCCTTGGAAACATCAGAAGAAGGTATTTTTGGAACGATTGACAAGCTCATCATTTATGATAATAGATATTATATCCTTGATCTTCAAAGAAAAAAAGTTTTTGTATTTCGTGAAGATGGAACATTCATGCATACAATAGGTAATCCAGGCAAAGGCCCTGGTGAGTATACACATATTGAAGATTTTACAATTGATGAAGAAAACAAAAAGGTAATTATTTTGGGATTCCCTTCATTAGTATATGTTTATGATACTGATGGGAAATTCATCATGCAAAAAAATATACTCCCTTCTCCGGTATGGCGTATCTGTAATTACAAGGATGGATTTATATGTTCCAATGACCATCAGAGCATTGGAGAGCCTTTGATTTATATTTTTGATAAAGAATTCAATATGAAAGGTACTGTAGGAAAAACATTGTCCAACAATGGTCTACCTACATTTATCACATGCCCTTTTCTTAAAGATGGAGAGAATATAGCCTATTTCGACAATTTCAATTTAACAATTTGTTTCATCAATACAGCAAATCCGTCCGATTCGAGATCAACAAGTTTTATTCTTCCTCGTCCCAATCTATCGGATGCGTTGTCTGATGTTCAAAAGTTCTTTACGAATCAGGGAGAATACAGTTTTTTTCTTGATGTATCTTTGTGCGATAATATCTTATGGGCTACTTATGTAAACCAGGGAAAACAGTTTGCCCTTGTAAGGGATTTCAAAAGCAAAAAACAAATTACCGCAAAATATAACGGTTGGTTTCCAACCATCATGTGTTATACAAAAGGTTGTTTTTATGCAGGTGTTAGTGTTGGCTGGATATTGGATGAGAACCCGCCGATAGCTTCTGCAAAACAGGTAACCAAATATTTAATAGATGAGGATAGTAACCCGGTTATTGTAAGATTTAAACCCAAACAAGTTTTCAAATGAGGAAGAAATGGATTATTGAGCCCTCTAAAGGGGAGTTTACTCGCTGGCGCTTCATAAGATCGCTTTGCTTAGTTCGCAGAATGATGGATAACAATAGTTTTCCTTTAGAAGTCAGAGGTGGAAGTAGCGCATTTGATACTTTTCGTATGATAAAGAAATATTTCCGGCTTACCTTGTTATTGGCCTTTTTCTCTTTTACAGGATGTAATAAAGATGACGCAGATCACGAAGAAAAGGAAATAACCGACAATGAACCAACTATCCCTGTAAGATTTCTGTCCTTCAACTTTAACAAAGCTTTAAACCCGGAATTGCCGCAGAGTGTAAAGGGCGACATAGAAGACAACCGGATCACCATATTTCTTCCGGAATCGGCATCGGATAAAAACCTTATCCCGACATTCATAGGTGAGTTCGAAAAAGCAGAGGTGGATGGAAAAGTCCAGATATCAGGTGTTACGGCGCATGATTTCGACAAGACGCTGACTTATGTGTTAACCGGGAAAAAAGGAACGGTAAAAACTTATGAAGTCACAATCAGGATTTTTACGGGAATACCGGTCGTCTGGCTGGAAACAGAGGACAAACAGGAGATCAACAGCAAGGAAGATTATGTGAACGGGACTGTCAAAATTTCCGCGACATCGGTTTTTCCCAAAGGATATGAAGGATCCATGCGCATCCGGGGAAGAGGGAACGCTACATGGAGCTATCCTAAGAAACCGTATCGCATCAAGCTGGATACCAAATCGGAAATATTGGGAATGCCGGCAGATAAAGACTGGGTGTTACTGGCTGAATATTGCGACAAGTCGATGTTGCGGAATACGTATGTATTTGAACTGTCGAAACTGATGGATATGCCCTGGACACCACGCGGACATCACGTTGAGGTATTCCTGAACGGTTCGTATCACGGCACGTATTATCTCTGCGAACATGTGAAAGTGGCGAAAAGCCGCGCCAATATTGATGATGATGGCTACCTGATAGAAGATGACAATTATTGGAACCTGGAGCCTCTGTGGTTTACTACCAGCAAGGGGTTACATTTTACATTCAAACACCCGGATACCGATGGTATGGTTGAAGGCGACGGGAATTATAACTTTATCCGCGGTTTCATGAATGAATTCGAATCTGTTTTGTATTCAGAACAGTTTGCCGATCCTAACACAGGATACAGGAAATATCTTGATGTGAAAAATTTTGCCAAATGGTATCTTTTACAGGAAACATTAGGCAATATTGAACCAAATCTGTACTATGCCCTCAAATCGCGATCAGGGAAATTGGAAATGTACCCGGCATGGGATTTCGAATGGAGCCTGGGACTGGCCTCTATGGGCAATAATGGTTGGGTTCTCCCGCCTGCAACTTCGCCTGTTAATCGGCTATATCACAGGAATAAGTATTTTAGCAGACTGTTTCAGGATCCTTATTTCACTGAAATGGTGAAACAGGAATGGGTGAAAATGAAAGGACAATATTTGCCTGTGTTAACCGGTATTATTGATGAGAAAACAAAAAACATCATCTATGCACAGGAAAAGAACTTCCAGCGCTGGCAAATACTCGGAAAATATATCAGTGTGGGATTGGTCAGATTTGATACATGGGAGGAAGAGGTGAGTTATGCAAAAAAGTTTTTGGAGCAGCGGGCACAATGGTTGGATTCCGAAATATCAAAATAATATCAAAATTTTAATCTATCAGAATTTTCAGAATTAAAAACAGTCAGATGATGAAACGAGTTCATGTATTCTTTAGTTTGGCATTATGCCTGATGCCGGTTTTACCATTATTTTCACAGGCTCCCGGCCTTTACGGAGGGCCGCTCGGAGTCGAACGGGTTGCATTGAAATCCAATTATTCGATGTACCAGTCATCGAAAAAGGAAAATCCAAACGATACTTGCTGGATACAGGTCGATTTAGGCAAATCTTATTCTATCGACCAGGTCAAGATGTTCCCTATCATCGATGAAAACTGGGTAGTATCCTGGCGACGGCAGTTCCCGGTAAGGTATTATATCGAGGCGTCCGATGCCCCGGACTTTAAAAATGCAACCCTTATTTCCGACCAGACCCGCGAAGATAATAAAAACCCTATTGCGGATATGGTCGAATCGTACAAACCCGCAAAATCTGTAACCGGGCGTTATGTCAGGCTAACTGTTACAAAACTTCCCTCTTACAGGGAAAGGTATTGCTTCGATCTCTGGCGTTTCGAGGTGATTTCCAACGGCAGGAATGTAGCCGAAAGTCGTACGCTTTTCGATTCGGATAAGGGTTACCTTGGTAAACACCCATTGCTCAGGCCTGCCCGTCCGATGGGAGAATATGCAATTATAGATTGTCCGGAAAATGTAACCTCCCCCGATATTTGGAAGCCTGTCATACCGGATTTGAGCGTACCTCGTACTGGTGTAAAAGTATCCGGTCTGTTCGAACAGGTGCTCGACAGGAATGCACATTATCTGCTCAGGTCGTTTACGGCAAACGATATGTTACGCGACTTCAAAGAGCGTGCCGGTCATGAACCCGGACCCAAAGACAGGCCGTTGAGTATAGAATGGGTAAATTTCCTTCCAGGCTCTAATGCCGGCCGCTTCATGATGGGAGCCGGAAACCAGTTGAGATGGAAAGAAAACAGCGAACTTCGCAAACGGATGAATGAAATAGTGGATGGTATCGATACTTACCGTGAACCAAACGGATACCTGTTAGGATATCCCGAAAAGGACATCACAAAATTCGAAAATGGCGCATATTGCCGCTCCTGGGTGACACAGGGATTAATAGAAGCCGGCATTGCCGGTAATGAAAAGGCATTCCCCATGCTTCGCAAATTCTACGACTGGTTCGACACCTGTCCTTATCTTCCCGAATTGTCACGCCGGGGAGGACAGGGCCGCCAGGGTGTGATTGCCAATACCCGCATGTATTTCACCCCGGTCGGAAAACCGTTGGACTTACATGTTGTACAACGCTATTATCAGGAAAATTTCTGGATGGATCAACTGATCGACAGGGATGTAGATGCAATATGGCAATATCCTTACGACCGACCGCACTGTTACCTGCTGGTATCCATGGAGGCATTTTCGGATATGTATATGGCCACAGGCGACAAGAAGTACCTGGAAGCAGCTAAGGGAGGATGGGACTTGTATCATGACTATTACCAACATGTAGGCGGCAGCATCAGTGTATGTGAACATGCCGATTTCCCCCCAAAATCACAATTGTTATGGAACAGTACAGGGGAATTGTGCGGTAATTCTTTCTGGGCGTTCTTCAATCAGAGGTTACACCTGCTTGAGCCGGAAGCGGAAAAATATGTGACGGAAATCGAAAAATCCATATATAACGTTGGGATTGCCAACCAGACTGAAAACGGAGGCATTATGTATCATGCCAACATAATCCGCCACAAGGAGGAAGGCACCGATTTTAATACATGCTGCGAAGGACAGGGGACACGCTTATACGGAGCTCTACCAGAGTTTATATACACGTTGTCGAAAGACGGAATATATGTAGACCTGTTCAACCCGTCGTCGGTAACATGGGAACAAAACGGGACTACTTTTGCGATGGAAATGAAAACGAAGTTCCCCCAAAGTTCCGATGTAAAACTGCAATTAACGCTATCCAAAAAGGCGCAGAGCAAAATTCGTGTAAGAATTCCTTCCTGGTGTACGAAAGAGGTGGATATTGCTGTAAACGGCAGTAAAGCCGCTTCCGGGAAACCGGGCTCTTATGTGACACTCGATCGTACATGGGAGCATCGCGATGAAATAAGCTTCAACCTTCCGATGGGATTCAGGATGAAGAAATACGACGGGCAGGCTCAGGATTTTGCAGGAAAAGAAGCTTATGCCCTCGAATACGGACCCTTCCTGATGTCAGTGACAGGAAAATCAATGAAAAACGGCTATATAGATCTTCCTTTGCGGGCAGACGAACTGATCGCCAAATTAAGGCCGGTCAGTGGCAAACCATTGACATTCCGTGTCGACGGTACGGACTCTTCCGTACTTTACCGGCCGTATTACCAAATTGGGGAATAACCGTTCACATCTTATCCGTTTTTTGAATAATATCCGGTAATCGTCCGATAAAACAATATTTAGAAAAAATTTGAAGTGCCGTCAACGCACAAACAACTTATGTCGGTATTTTTGCGGGTTTTAACAAGCAGTCATGCAACTCATCATTAAAGGTTAGAACAAATTTGACTCGTGTATTATGAGGATCAGTGTACGCCACATGCCCGGTTTTAAATGAAAATTGCCTCTGTAGAGGGAACGTTGCCTCAAAAAACAACGACATTTCCGCTCCGGATGCAAACCGTTCCTCAAATTGTGACAAGATGGCATGAATTTGCAACGGCATTTCTGCGATTGAATTCGTTAACCACTGATTTTTAGACATCGTTGCCGCGAATGAGGAAAACGAGTTATGAAATTGCATCAACGATTTGCCTCTATAGAGGCAAATTGCCACTACAGAAGAAACGTTGTCAGTTTTTGAGGCAATGCTGTCAGTTTTTGAAGCAATGTCGGGCAAAAAAATGAGGCTGCCGGACAAATTTGATGAAACGTTGGGGCGATTTATAGCAATATTCCCGGGATTTTAAGAATTACTGACTCACGGGAAAGCATCACGGAGCATATCTATTTCAAGTCGCCGCAGACCAAAGCCGAAAGAGGACTAACCAACGAAGACCTTGAAAAGATCAATCTGCCGCCCCATCATCAATTAGTGAAAGATGTACAAATTATCCGGAAGTATTCCCAGCAGGCAGCTTTTCATAAAGATACCAAGAATTTGATCTTTGCAATGGTTGATCCGGAACTTTTTCTTTTTGGATAAGTGGCTTATTACAAAATTTGAAGGCACATCATTTGAACAAACAGTTTTGCAATTTGTTTGAATGCATAGTGTAAAAACTATTTTTATATCTTCAATACGATCAGACCAGATAATAATTAGTCAATAACCCTTAAATGAAAAACACTATGAAGACATAACGTACTCAACACAAAAACCGGAACAATGCGGCAACATTATTCCGGCGGATATTTCAATGAGATCAAACATGTCACTGTCACCTACAAATTATATATGGCAGTAACTATCTAAAATCAATAAAAACAGTCAAATGTATGAAAATTTTTCAAACAAAAGAGTTGCTATGCTCTTTTCGTAAGATATGGTATATCGCGAGAACATTAACAATAATGCTATTGATAAGCATATTGCATGTGTCGGCTGAAGTTTATTCACAAAAAAATAAACTTTCATTCGAAATCAAAGATATAAACTTGAAAGAAGCAATAAAACAAGTTGAAATACAAACAAATTACTTGTTTCTGTATAATGTTAATGATATTAAGGGTAATATAAAAGTAAACCTTGCTGTCAAAGACCAACAGATAGAAAAAGTATTGAATGAACTGTTGAAAAATACAGGATTGGGGTATACGATCAGGGATAGGCATATCATATTGCGTTCTAAAAAAGAATCCGAAGGCATCAACAGTACTTCTAGTGTACAACAGGGGATCAAAATAACCGGCACGGTATCCGATAATTCCGGTAGTTTGATGCCGGGGGTTAATATCGTCATCAGGGGGACTTCATTGGGTACTACTACCGACATCAATGGGGAGTTCTCCCTCACTGCTCCGAGTGATACAACAGTATTGTTATTCCGTTTTATAGGTTACCAAACACAGGAAGTTGTTGTAGGTAACCGGAAAATTATTGCTGTTACTTTGAACGAAGCTGCCACTGATATTGGTGAAGTGGTGGTAGTTGCTTTCGGTAAGCAAAAAAAGGAAAGCGTCATCGGGTCTATCACTACCATTAATCCTTCCGAATTGAAAGTACCCAGCAGCAACCTCACCACTGCTTTTGCCGGCCGTATGTCGGGGCTGATTTCCTATCAGCGGAGTGGCGAGCCGGGAGCGGACAATGCACAGTTCTTCATTCGTGGGGTAACCACTTTCGGGTACAAGAAAGATCCTTTGATCCTGATCGACAGCAACGAATCTACGACCCAGGAATTATCGCGGTTACAAGCTGACGACATTGCAAGCTTCTCCATCATGAAGGACGCCACGGCTGCTGCACTTTACGGATCGAGGGGAGCTAACGGGGTAATTTTGGTATCCACCAAATCCGGCGTTGCAGGAAAGGTAAAAGTAAATGTCAGGTATGAAGAAGCTATTTCCATGCCGACAAAAATGGTGGAACTTGCCGACCCGATCACTTATATGCAGATGCATAATGAAGCTGTCCGCACCCGTAACCCGCTGGGAGCTGTTCCTTATTCGCAAAGCAAAATCGACAACACCATAGCCGGGGGCAATCCATACGTATACCCTGCAAACGACTGGTACGGAACTCTGTTCAAAGACAAGACGCACAACCACAGGTTGAATTTCAATGCAGGCGGTGGCGGACAGATAGCCCGTTACTACTTGGCCGGTAGTTATAGCAATGATAATGGGGTATTGAATGTAGACAAAAAGAACAATTTCAACAACAATATCAAGTTGAATCGCTACATGCTGCGTGCCAACATCAACATTGATATTACCAAGACAACAGAAGCCGTTGTGCGCATGTCGGGTTCATTCGATGACTATTCAGGCCCCCTTGACGGAGGATCCGACTTGTTCATGAGGGTGATGAAAACCAATCCTGCTCTTTTCCCGGCTTATTACCTGCCCGACGAGGCCAATAAGTATACACAGCATATTTTATTCGGGAATTCTGGTACCAATGCCCTGTTCAACAACCCCTATGCCGATATGACCAAGGGATACAAGGAATACAAGACATCACAAATGTCGGTGCAGTTTGAACTCAAGCAAAAATTGGATATCCTGTTGGAAGGCCTTTCGGTGCGTGCGTTGTTTAACACCAACCGCTATGCATACAATGAAGCAAGACGTTCTTACAGGCCGTTTTTTTATCAGGTATCCAGCTACGATAAAGCAAATGACCAGTACACACTCACCGGCCTGAACACCAGTATAGGCAGTGAATACTTATCGTATACACCAGGGGGCAGGGTAGTTAATGCCGCTACTTATTTTGAGACCGGCGCCAATTGGGCAAAAACATTTGTCGAAAAGCACGAAGTCTCTGCTATGGTGGTATTTACTATGCGCGATGAATTGAGATCATACGACGATACCGACCTTCAAAAATCGTTGCCGTACCGCGACATGAAATTAGCAGGCCGTGTTACGTATGCTTATGATTCACGTTATCTGTTCGAAGCCAATTTCGGGTATAACGGGTCGGAACGTTTTTCGACAAAAGAACGCTGGGGATTCTTCCCTTCTGCCGGTATCGGCTGGGTGCTTTCCAACGAAGCCTGGTGGGGCGAAGACCTGAAAAAGACAGTGAGCAGCCTGAAACTGAAGGCTACCTACGGTTCGGTGGGTAACGCTGAGATCGGCGATGTAAACGACCGGTTCTTCTATCTCTCCAATGTCAACCTGGAAGATAGCAACAAAGGGTCGTCTTTCGGAACTTACGGCAATTGGGGCGGCGGCACCTACTATCGTCCGGGCGTTTCCATTTCGCGCTATGCCAACGATGATATAACCTGGGAAACAGCTAAGAAATTGAATCTTACTGCTGAAGTAGGTTTATTCAATGCAATTGAAGTACAGGTGGAAGTGTATAAGGAGAAACGCTCAAATATTCTCATGGATCGTGCATCTATCCCTACCACCATGGGGTTGCAGGCTCCCACCCGGGCGAATGTAGGCGAAGCTTCCAGCAAAGGGATCGACATATCATTCAATATGAACCACTCTTTCAATAAAGATGCCTGGATTACGGGTCTTGCTAATTTCACTTACGCCACCAGCGAATTTAGGGTATACGAAGAGCCGGATTATTCGTCCACTCCTTGGAAATCGCATGTGGGTTATTCACTGAACCAAAACTGGGGGTATATTGCCGAACGTTTATTTGTGGATAACGAGGAAGTAAGGAATTCTCCCAGGCAGTTTGGCGATTATATGGCCGGCGACATCAAATATAAAGACCTGGACGGGGATGGAAAGATTACGCAATTGGACCAGGCGGCCGTTGGATTCCCGACCTCTCCTGAAATCGTTTATGGCTTTGGCCTGTCCGGGGGATGGAAATGGTTCGACCTGTCGTTTTTCTTCCAGGGCTTGGCCCGCGAATCGTTCTGGATCACCACGCATGATGATCTGGCCAGCGGTGTTGTAGATACATCACCTTTTTTAGCCGGGCAAAACGCCCTCTTGAAAGCATACGCAGATAGCCATTGGTCGGAAAATAACCGCGACCTGTATGCTTTATGGCCCAGGTTTTCACCCACATGGAGCGAAAACAATACACAAACATCAACCTGGTTGATGCGTAATGGTTCTTTTTTACGCCTGAAATCGGTTGAAGTAGGCTATTCACTTCCCGAGAAACTGATTTCAAGAGCGAGGATCACCAATTTGAGAATCTATTTCACGGGTAACAACCTGTTGTGTTTTAGTAAATTCAAAATGTGGGATCCCGAAATGGGCGGTAATGGGTTAGGTTACCCGGTACAGAAAGTATACAATTTCGGTATTCAATTATCCTTTTAAATGACACAAAATGAATAGAATTAAAATAATGATTGCCCTTGCCTTGGTATTGGGGTTGGGGTCGTGCGACTACTTAGACGTCGTACCCGATAACGTGGCTACCATCGAATACGCATTCCGCAACCGGGTGGCTGCCGAGAAATATTTATTTACCTGTTACAGCTACCGTCCGCCGATAGGTTCGGTGAATACAGACCCGGCGATGAATGGCTCCGACGAATCGTGCCAGAGGTATTCGACGCAAAATATCTGGCCCAACTTTCCCAACTCGTGGATTGCCAGGGGAACTCAATCGTCTGTTGAACCATGGTTGAATTTCTGGGATGGACTGGCAGGTTCTAACTCTTTGTGGGTAGGAATCAGGGATTGTAATATCTTTCTGGAAGGCATTGATAACGTTCCCGATTTGAACGATTATGAAAAGAAAAGGTGGATCGCCGAAGTGAAATTCCTGAAAGCGTATTACCACTATTACCTGATGAAATGTTACGGGCCAGTACCTATTGTTGATACCAACCTACCCATTTCGGCAAGTACCGACCAGGTGCGCGTATACCGCGAACCCATAGACAATGTGGTAGAATACATTTCCAATTTGATGTATGAGGCATCAGTCGACCTGCCGAATGCCAATGAAGTGATTGAAGGAACCGAAGCCGGGCGTGTGGATAAGCTGGCTGCATTAACCATGCGTGCCGAGCTGTTGGTTTTTGCCGCCAGTCCGCTGTTCAACGGCAATACCGATTTTGCCAGTATGATCGACAACAGGGGTGTAGTCCTGTTTCCGCAAACTTACGATCCAGACAAATGGAAAGTAGCAGCCGATGCATGCAAGGGAGCCATTGACGTGTGTGTCCAACAAGGGAAAGGATTATACGACCTGGTTGATCCTGTTGCCATGGTGGCTCCAGCGCCTTTTCAACTCCAGACAACTTACCGGCAGGCTATTTGCGACCGGTGGAATAAGGAATTGATATGGGGTAGCACCAATTATAATTGCGGCTTTCTGGCGCAATATGCCACACCACGCTTAATGCGTATGCCGGATGTATTGAACAACTGCACCAGTGAATGGGCGCCTACCATCAAACTGGCAGAAACGTATTATTCCAGCCGTGGGGTGCCGATCAGCGAAGATACACAATGGCAAAGCCAAAATTGGTACAACGATCGTTATAAAATCAGGGGTGCTGTGTCCAGTGGCGACGAAGTGTACTATGTGAAAGAGGGCGAAGCAACCGTTTACCTGCACTATAATCGCGAGCCGCGCTTTTATGCCAGTCTTGGGTTTGATAAGGGTATCTATTTCGGCAACGGCTATTACGACTTCGCAAAAGATGTAAAATACTGCAACTTTGTTAATTTGCAGGTTTCCGGATATCAGGGTGGTAGCGGTTATTCGGCAACGGGTTATGCCGCCAAAAAAGGGCATAGCTTGAAAAATGCACAAACAGCCAGCATGACCAGTGTGGAATATTTCCCATTCCCGATTTTACGGTTGGCCGACCTGTACCTGCTATATGCCGAAGCATTGAATGAACAGGGCGGCCCTAGCGAAGAGGTGTTCTACTATCTGGATGAGGTGAGGAAACGCGCAGGACTGGAAGGAGTGGTTGATTCATGGAGCAAATATTCCACCAACCCCACCAAGCCCACCTCGCAGAACGGTTTGAGGGAAATTATCCATCAGGAACGCTCTATTGAACTGGCGCTGGAAGGTAAGCGTTTTTGGGACATACGCCGCTGGAAACAGATTGACAGGATGAACGAACTGGTATTAGGATGGAATATCATGGGCGAAACAAAAGAAGACTTTTATAACCTGAAGCCTGTTTCATACTATAACCTTACTGAGTTTACCATTAAAGATTATTTTTGGCCGATTAGAGAATCGAATATATCTGTAAACAGTAATCTGGTTCAAAATTATGGTTGGTGAAATTTTATTTAAAATATTTAAAATGAAAAGACTGATTTTATTATTGATCATTGCTGGATGTGCATTATATGCCTGCAAGGAAGAACCTATCGGGCAACAACCCACAGATAGTGTTCCGCCGGGGCCGGTCTCAAATGTTACATTCAAAAACACTCCCGGGGGTGCGGTACTAAAGTATACAGTTCCCAAAGACGAGGACCTTTTATATATAAAGGCGGTATTTTCGCTCAAGGAAGGAGTGCAGAGCGAATCGCGAGCATCACTTTACGTGGATACGCTGGTAGTTGAGGGATTTGGGGATACACAGCCGCGTGAAGTAAATTTGATTGCTGTAGACCGGAGCAAGAACGAGTCAACCCCGGTATCGGTTACTGTTACACCTCTTGTACCGTACGTACTGACCATAGGGGAAACCTTGGGTCTGATGCCCGATTTCGGCGGAGTACAAGCCTATTGGCAAAATCCGTCGCGGGCTGATATATCGGTAGTAATCCTCAAAAAAGACAACAACAATGAGTATGTGCCGCTCGAGACTTTTTACAGCTCGATGGTTGACGGACAGGGAGTCGTCAGGGGTATGGATACGATACCTGCGGATTTTGGCGTTTTAGTGCAGGACCGTTGGATCAACCAGAGCGCTACATTGTATTATACACTGGTTCCTATTTATGAGACCATTTTCGACAGGCTGAATTTCAGGGCTGTGGATATACCCGGCGATGCTCCGGTGGGAGCCGGATGGACCAAAGACAGGATGTTTGACGGCATTGTAGGCGAAAATGGATTTAGCTCGCAAGGTGGTTTGGGAACCATGCCCCACTCGGTAACCGTAGATTTGGGCGTACTCGGTAGGCTCAGCCGGCTCAGGTTATTCCAGCGGACAGGTAACAGCAACGATTATGTCTTTGCTGAAGGGAATCCGAAAATATTCGAAGTATGGGGATGCGAAACACTCGATGCAACAGGCGACTGGGATAGCTGGACCAAACTGATGGATTGCACATCGGTGAAACCATCAGGTTTGCCCATGGGGACCAACAGCGATGAGGATATACAACGTGCAAAAGAAGGTGAAGATTTTATTTGCCCGCCCACCAATCCCAAAGTGCGTTACATCAGGATCAAGGTATACCAAACCTGGTCTGGCGGCGACAATATCCAGATAGGCGAAATACAGGTGTATGGCGATAACAGGTAATAAATTAATGGTTAATCGATGAATGGTTAATGATTATTAATGATTCATTGGAAAATTAAATCATATAACGATGAAAATTAAATTTTATATTTTTTGCTCTGTTTTGGCAGCTTTTGTCATACAGTCATGCTCAAAAATGAACGATTTGAGCGACAAATTCCTGGACGAAGGCGAGATCACTTACGCGGCAAAGATCAGCGGTTATAGCGTTTTGTCAGGAATGTACAACGTTCAATTGTATATATTGATCAATTCCCAAAGAATAGAAACAGTACGTGTATATTGGAATAACTATACCGATTCTGTTGACATCCCGGTTGGCGGACAGACTGGTATTTTCAATAAGAAGATCGATAATTTGGCCGAAGGAGGATACCTTTTCCAATTTGTCAGTATTGATGAATACGGCAACCGGTCGTTACCGGTGGAGGCTTCAGGTGAAGTTTATGGTGAAAAGTTCCAGGGCAACCTGATGAGCAGGAGCATCAATTCCATGAAAGCAAATGCAGAAGATCAAAGGATCGTCTTATGGAACAGCATGGACACCACGGCTGGCGCCCGGTATACAGAAATATTGTACCAGGGGCAGACCATCAAAACCCCGGTAAAGGAAAACCAGACCGTGATACCCAATTATCAGGCAGGCACGACTTTCAATTACCGGACGGCTTACATTCCTGCAACAAGTATAGATACTTTCTATACTGATTACAAGGAATATGAAGCCACAAAGTTCCTGCTCGACAAATCGGAATGGAAGCTCGAACAATTTTCCGACCAACATGACAGCGGCAGTAATGCCGCCAAGAATGCCATTGACGGGAATTATACAGACAGATGGCATTCGACGAATAATCCCGGATATCCCCACTGGTTAATCATTGATTTGGGAGGAGAAGTAGCAGTCAGTGATTTCGCCCTCTGGGGTTCTGTATATGACTTATCGGCAGGGCAAACGGTAGACACGCGGATGCCTTCGGAATTTCAGCTCTTAGGTAGGCTCGATATACCGGTAAATCCGGACGATGGAACCGGATGGACGGTGATTGGAACATTCAACACTGATATCAATAAAGCCGGGGAACAGCTTTACACGATCAGTAGCCTCATGAATGCACGCTACCTGAAGTTTGTAGGGACACAACCGGGAAGTGATCCAAAATACATGGTGATAGGGGAATTAGATGCGTATGTAAAATAGTCATTGACAATGACTTTGTCTTAAGTTAAAAAACACTGGGCGTTTTAGGTGAAAACACCCAGTGTTTTCATTTAAAACACTGGGTGTTTTTCCCTAAAACGCAGGGAGTTTTTATAAATACAGAAATCCATCCAAAAATTCTAAAGCGCTCCTTGTGTATTTTTCAAGCGCTCCGGAACAAAATAAAATCAGATGGAATAAAATCGGTAAAGATTGTGAGCACTTTGGCATTAATTAATCAATATTTATCCTGATCTTTGCATTTATACTAAAGTGAAAGTGATTTTCGGATTTTCCGGAATAGCGTTCGGTGTAGCGTCTCGCTACGTCGCAGTCCGCCTGAATGAGGTAGTCGGGCAGGCTAAAAGCAAGGCTTCTGCCTTGCATAGTAGAAAGCAGGAGCTTTCCTTTTAGCGCGACGGAGTCTGGAGACTCCGCCGAACAACGATCCGAACCGAGCTTGCGAGCTCAGCGAAGCTAAAACCACTTTCACATCTGTATAACAGTACATGAATCATAAAATATATCTATGTGAAAAATCATTTGAAACTTGTATCATTTTTTGTCGGTTTGTTTTTTTCCCATACAGCTTTTGGCCAGGGAGATGGAGAAACCAAGCATTCCACGCTTGTCAACTTAAACGCAAAAGGCTTGCAGGTAACACGGTTCGATTCTATTGCCGCCGCCATTGATGCCCATGATGGTGAAATCGCTCTTTTCGATGGCGTTTATTACTTGTATGGAACCAGTTATGATTGCGGTTATGAATGGGGAAATCCCAATGCGCCGTTCTGCGGGTTCAAGGTCTATTCCTCGCGCGATCTTGTCAATTGGACCGACAAGGGGTTTTTGTTTGACGCCCAAACACAGTTATGGCAAACCCGTTGTAACGGGAAAACATACGGATGCTACCGTCCACACGTCATTTATAATGAAAAGAACAAACAATATGTGTTGTGGATCAATGTTTACGATAATACCATCGGCTTTCGGGTATTTACCAGTCCTACGCCGGTTGGCCCTTTTACAGAAATAGCAGAGCCGGCATTAGCTGTCAATTCCGATGCGCCTGTTGCAGGTTTGAACAATGGCGACCACGATACATTTGTGGATGATGACGGCACTGCTTACATTGCCTATACCGACTGGCGTACGGGTGGCACCATCGTTATCGACCAGTTAAACGCTGACTATACTTCAGGAACAGGGAAGCACGTAAAAGCCGTTACTTCGGGAAGGACTGAGGCTCCGGCTTTACTGAAACGCAACGGCAAATATTATATCCTCTATTCCGATCCCAATTGCGGTTATTGCGCAGGTACGGGGACTTCCTACAAATCGGCCGATTCGCCACTTGGGCCATGGTCGGAAGGGATCAAGATCAGCGACAATTCATGTGGCGGCCAACCGTCATTTGTTTCCGTCTTCAAGCTTGACCATGAAACTATTTACCTTTATGGAAGCGACCTGTGGAACAATGCGGCCAAAAATGAGGCATTAGCCAATTATTACTGGGCGCCTCTTGAGTTCGATGAAAACGGAGCGATCAAACCAATGATTTGCCAGGGAAGAATCCCCCTTTCTATCAAAGAGGATGCAGCTATGAAAGCTGTACCCGGAGATCTCGACAATACTTCCGGCACCGATGGTTTTACCACCCATTGCGATATAAGCGGGGATCTCCAAAGAGGTCAATCATTCGTGGCAACACGTACGGGAACGCTTACTGCCGTTTCTTTTGCCACATCTAAAAGCGGATATCCCCAAGCCGGATTAACGATCGAAATATATAAAGCCGACGGCAATTTCCTTCCTACAGGAAAAGCATTAAGTTCAACTCTTGTACCGGGTGATTCGATAGGCTGGTCGCCTAAATTCATTACGGTGCAGCCCAATATCCGGGTTAAAGCAGGCACCCGGTATACCATGATTGTAAAAACGGCATCAACACAAGGTTGTTATGGATTACAATACAACGACAACGCACCATACCCGGGAGGAGGCGCTATTTATAGTTCAAACAAAGGAGCCGGGTTTTCACCGGAGAAAAACAGGACATTGATGTTCCGGACTTTTGTCAGGTAATAACCATCAATACTCCATGACCGATCAATTAAAAATTGTATTTATTCCCCCTGTTTAAACCTTTATACCAATGAAAAAAATCATATTAGGCCTTATCGTTATTTATTGTTCGATTAATTGTATTACAGGACAGGATAAAAATGGAAATGTTCCCCAGGAATTGATGGGACATCGTTTTTTAACATTTAATACGGTCATACGTGTCAATCAAATCGAGGTTGCACGTAACAGGAATGAAGGTTATGATGAGCGCGGTTTGCATACGCCCGAACGGGTAGTTGCTTTCAGGGAGGCTGTTGAAGCGGGTTTCCCCGGGGGGAAGATCACCTGGTCGTTCAGTTGGCTGGCCTTACATGACACATCAGCCAATTACAGGAAAATACGTGAATTAGTTGTAGGATACCACCATAAATATGGTGATGATATTACTTTTATCCCGGGAGCTTATTTTGCAAATGCATACAATTCAATCGAACAGGTCAATAAAGATTTACATGACGGCCTGGCTAAAGTATCAGAAATTGTGGGTAATGGTTTCCGACCTAAAAGTATAGTTGCTGGTTTTTTAGCAGCGGAAAATATGCGTTACCTTGCAGAACAGGAAAAAGTTCATGTTTGCCAGGGAAATATCTGGAGCCAGTTTTCCATTGATAATCAGGATGGCGATGGCGCTGTATCTTATCCTTACTATCCGTCGAAAGAACATTTTTGCAAACCGGCGCAGGGGAAATCAGATTTTATCGATTGTGTGAATCTGGATGGATGGACCATGGATTTTTTAGCGGCCCGGAGGGATGGATTTGCCGATGGCTTTAACAGCCGTATGGGCGTGGGGCCCATAGAAACGATCCTTACCTATGGGAAATTATTAGGATTAACGGAAATGCTGCATTCAACAGCCATACATTTTGACCGGGGATTTGAATTAAACGGATTTGCATGGGTGACGAATTGTTGGGAAGTATCCGTATCTTCTATCCCTTTCGATTATTCGGGTCTGAAAGATTGGCTGGATGAAATCAAAAGGCGCTGGCCGGATGTAAAATTCATCACACAAGGTGAGTTCGGGCTGCTCTGGCGGGAGCATTATAAAGAAAACAGCTTTAATTATCGTTTTGAAGAAAAAGGTTCCGGCATTGGTGGTTCGGATGCAAATCTTGAAATACGATGGTATATGAATAAAGACTTTCGACTGGCTATTACCAAGGATTGGCAAAAAAACAGGAATGAAAGGGTGATTGATTTTACCCGCTATGATGTAAAAGCGCAGGAACCAAAGGCAATGACCAGAAAGTGGAGCCTGATGGGCGAAATCAACCAAAAACAATCCCGTCCACAGGATAAACCGATACCAATGAATAATTTACCTGAAGATTATAAAAAAATTGTAAATAAGGTTTATCCCGGATTATTTTCATTTTGAATCATAATCATACCAATGTCGTTTAGTTAAGTTTTCCCGAAATTAAGAAACATTATAAAAACATGAGAATTATTTTTATCAATCTGATCATCGCTTGTCTGTTATGCAGTTGCAACAATCAGACAACAGTCGAAGTCAACAACCTCCGGTGCGAATTGATTCACCATCCTGTGGGTATTGATCATCTCGCTCCGCGTTTGAGTTGGGAACTTGCGAGCCAGGAAAGGTCGGTACTGCAAAAAAGTTACCATATTCTGGTTGCTTCATCGCTGGAAAAGCTGAATGCTGACGAAGGCGATCTGTGGGATTCGAAGCGGATCTCTTCCGATGCATCGGTATTTGTTTCCTATCAGGGAAAACCATTACAAAGCCGTACCGAATGTTACTGGAAAGTCCGTGTAACCACCAACAAAGGAGAATCCAGATGGAGCCAGCCTGCCCGATGGAGCATGGGGTTGCTGACTCCCGAAGAATGGCAGGCGGAATGGATCGGATTGGATAAGACGTACGAATGGGAGGATCCTACGGCTGATCATACCCGTATGGGAGCAAGGTATTTCCGCAAAGAATTTGAAACGCCGCAACACCCTGTGAAGGCCACCTTATACCTTTGCGGGCTGGGTTTATACAAACTGCACATCAACGGGGAAGTAATAGGGGATCAGGAATTATCACCCACCCCTACAGATTATCGCAAAGAAGTTAAATATAACACTTTTGACGTCACAAAAAACTTGCAGCAGGGTTCTAATGCGGTTGGAGTTGTATTAGGAAACGGCCGTTTCTTTCACATGCGCAAAAGTATTCCCTATCTTCACATGGGTAAAGTCATTCCTTTTCAGTATCCGAAAATGATCTTCCGTTTGGAATTGGAATATGCCGACGGAAGCCGGCAAGCCATTACAAGCGACAACAACTGGAAAGTGACGGCCGACGGTCCTATCCGGGCAAATAATGAATACGACGGCGAAGAATATGATGCCCGGAAAGAAACGCCGGGATGGGACAAGCCTGGATTCGATGACGGGAAATGGCTCGCTGCCGAACAAGTCAGTCCTCCCGAAGGGAAATTGAGCGCCCAATTAAACCTGAACATCAAGGTGATGGATGTTCTCCGTCCGTCCGGGATAAAAGAACTCAAAAAGGGAACTTTTATTCTGGATATGGGGCAGAATCTGGTCGGATGGGTGCGCATGAAAGTAAAAGGGGAAAAGGGGGATCAGGTACAATTACGTTTTGCCGAATTCCTGAATGAAGACGGAACGATCAACCAGGAAAATTTACGCGGCGCACAAGCTACAGATAAATACATATTGAAAGGAGAAGGTGAAGAAATATGGGAACCATGTTTCACTTCGCACGGATTCCGTTTTGTGGAAATTACAGGATATCCCGGAATACCTGCAACAGGCGATTTTGAGGGCCGCGTGGTGTATGACGAAATGGAACAGACAGGCTCCTTTGAAACATCGAATTCTTTGGTAAACCAAATATATAAAAACGCATATTGGAGCATACGTGGGAATTATCGCGGCATACCCACCGATTGTCCGCAACGTGCGGAACGCATGGGATGGACAGGCGACCGCGCTATTGGCTCTTACGGTGAAAGTTTCATATTTAACAATAATAACTTATATGCTAAATGGGTGAACGATATACGTATCACACAACGGGAAAGCGGAAGTGTTTCCGATATAGCGCCCAGTTATTGGAGTTCGTATACCGATAACATGACTTGGCCGGGGACATATTTGACTGTGTCCAACATGCTTTACGAACAGTATGGCAACAAGGAGCCTATTGTAAAGTATTACGACTCGATGAAGAAATGGTTGTATTACATGCGCGACAAATACATGACTCCGGATCATATGATGCCGAAGGATGAATATGGGGATTGGTGTACGCCTCCGGAAAATCCGGCATTCAATGATCCGCAAAATCCCAGTCTCATTACGGATAAGACATTAATCGGCACCTCTTATTATTTCTACATGCTTCGTTTACTTGAAAAGTTTGCCTATATCTTAGATAAACCGGAAGATGCGAAAGAATTTGAAGAACAATCGGTAGTTGTGAAAGAAGCGTACAATGCTAGATTCTTGAGTAAAGAAGCAGGTTATTATAGTAACAACACAGTTACGGCCAACCTGTTGTCACTGAGTTTCGGCTTGGTTCCCGAAGAATACAAAAAAGCGGTTTTTGAAAACATTGCGAACAGGACATTGGGCGAATTTAAAGGGCATGTAAGTTCAGGGATCATAGGGTGTCAATGGTTAATGCGCGGACTAACCGACAATGGAAGGCCGGATATCGCCTACCAGATGCTTTTGAAAACCGGTTATCCAAGTTTTGGTTATATGATCGGGAAAGGCGCTACTACCATATGGGAACATTGGAATGGCGACGGGATGGCCAAATGGATAGATTCCCAAAACCATGTGATGCAGCTCGGAGACCTTGTTATTTGGTTCTATGAAGATTTGGCAGGTATCAAAAATACCCCGGGTAGTTACGGCTTCAAGAAAATAACCATGAAACCGCAAGTTATTGATGGACTGGACAGCGCCAAAGGATCATACCATTCGGTACACGGGAAAATTAAAAGTTCGTGGAAAAAAATGGGATCTTCATTTCATTGGGAGATCACCGTTCCTTGCAACACCACGGCGACAGTGTATATTCCGGCATCAGGAAAAAACAAAGTGACGGAAAACGGTAAAAGCGCAAGTTCTACCAAAGGAGTAAAATTCATCAAAATGGATGGAGTTTATGCCGTATTTGAAGTAGGTTCGGGAAATTATAACTTTTTGACCAACGAATAATAAGTATTACGCAACCGATTGCGTAAGTTTATTTTCAATGATAGAAATACATCAGTACATTTGATTCTTGAAACAAACCTGTTAACAAGGATTTTCTGAAATAATATAAAAGCATATAAGAGAACATATTAATAAACAAAACAACCATGATGATTACCATTTTTAAGAAAGCATTGTCGTTATCATTATTGATCTTATTGATCGTCGGATGCAATGATTCGGGAACGGGTTCCGTGAAGTTTACCGATCTAATGACCGAAATGCAGGAAAATCCTGAAGGAATATCTACTCTAAAACCTCGTTTCTCATGGAAACTTGCCAGCGATCAGCGTGATGTCATGCAAACGGCGTATCAGATCGAAGTTGCTTCTTCGGAAAAGGGATTAAAAAACGGATCCGACTTATTATGGAATTCGGGACGTATCGAGTCAGATCAATCCCTGTTGGTAGAATATCCCGGAGCAGAAATCAAATCCGGCAAAAAGTACTATTGGCGGGTTTCCGTATGGACTAATACGGGCGATAAATGTCAGAGCAATGTTCAGCATTGGTCGATGGCTTTGCTTGATTCGGATTGGAAAGCCAAGTGGATCGGTTTGAATGACATGGATGCCTTTAAGGTGAAGGACAACCGGACAATTTTGCCTGTACGTTATCTGCGGAAGGATTTTGATTCGGAGGCGAAACCAAAACGTGCCGTACTTTATGTTTCCGGTGTAGGCTCGTCTGTTTGTTATATCAATGGAAAAACTGTCGGAAGCGATGTGTTCGGACCTCTCCCGACCTGGTATGAAGCATCCGTCCCGTATCTTACCTACGATGTAACACCCCTGGTGAAAAAGGGAGCAAATGCCATAGGTGTCGCCCTTGGTAACGGCCGTTATCTTACCATGCGTGAACATGGCATGATCGGATTCGGATTGCCGCGCCTGATCGCGCAATTGGATATCGAATACGACAATGGAAAGTCTGTCACCGTGATCAGCGATGAATCATGGATGGCCACAAACAAAGGTCCGATTACCGAAAATAATGAATTCGACGGAGAAAAGTATGATGCACGCCTTGAATTAGGCAAGTGGACAGAAAGCGGATACAACGTTTCCACATGGCAGCATGCTGAATTGATGGAATCCCCTAAAGGAAAACTTACTGCACAACTTTCTCCCAGCATGAAAGTGATGGAAGAAATAAAACCGGTATCCATAAAATCTGTAGGCGACGGGAAATATATCGTTGATATGGGGCAGAATATGGTAGGATTTCAGCAGGTGAAGTTACGCGGTAAGAAAGACAAACCTGTCACCATGCGTTTTGCCGAAGTCTTGAAAGACAATGGAACCGAGTTGTATCTCGACAATATGCGTAGCGCCCTTGTGACCGATGTATACACTCCGGCACGCGACGGGGAATTCACCTGGGAACCTTTATTCGTTTATCATGGCTACCAGTTTATGGAAATATCCGGTTTGGATTATGAACCTGCAGCATCAGACATCACGGGTAAGGTGGTTTATGACAAAATGTCTACCATTGGTAATTTCGAGACCTCCAATGACATCATCAATAAAATACATAAAAATGCCTATTGGGGTATTCGTGGGAATTACCGGGGCATGCCGACTGACTGTCCCCAGCGCGATGAACGCCTCGGATGGCTTGGTGACCGTACAACAGGTGCCCACGGCGAAAGTTTTATTTTCAACAATGCGTTGCTATATAAAAAGTGGTTGGTTGATATTGAAGAATCCATGAATGGGAATGGCAGCATTTCGGTGGTATCTCCCCGTTACTGGACTATATGGCATGATGACGTAACCTGGCCGGCAGCCTACTTTTATGTAGCAGACATGCTTTACCGGCAATTCGGGGACGATTATTCCATCAAACACAGGTATCCTACCATGAAACGTTGGGTTTATCACATGGTCGACAAACATATGGTCGATGACATCATGCCCAGGGATACCTACGGTGACTGGTGCATGCCTCCCGAATCCCCGGAATTGATCCATTCAAAAGATCCTTCACGTAAAACGAACGGTCAGGTATTGGGTACAACCGTCTTCTACAGTATCCTCCAATTGATGCAAGGATTTGCCGATATGAACGGCATACCGGGTGATGCTAAAGAATATGCAGAACTTGCTGCGAAAATGAAGGAAGCATACAACAAAAAGTTTTTTAATCAGGAAACGGCTCAATATGATAATAATACGGTAACGGCAAACATGCTTTCCCTTCAACTCGGGCTCGTTCCGGAAGGATACGAAGACAAAGTATTTGCGAACATAGTAGAGAAAACGGAAGTCGATTGTAAGGGGCACGTAAGCGCAGGAGTTCTGGGAATCCAGCATCTGATGCGCGGTCTTACCGAACACGGGAACTTGGAACTTGCGTATAAGATTGTCACCAATGATACCTATCCTTCCTGGGGCTATATGATTAAAAAGGGTGCAACCACAATATGGGAACTGTGGAATGGCGATACAGCCGATCCTGCGATGAATTCAAGAAATCATGTAATGCTTCTGGGCGATTTGTTGATATGGTTTTACGAAGACCTTGCCGGAATAAAAAATGACCCCTCTTCGGTTGCCTTCAAAAAGATCTTAATGGAACCGGTATTCCCGGAAAAGCTTACGCATGTAAATGCATCCTATATTTCACCTTACGGCCAGATCGAAAGCAAATGGAAACGTAATGGAGACAAGCTGACATGGGATATAACCATTCCTGCAAATACGACAGCAACGATTAAATTGCCTTCAAAATTCGGTGTTAAGGTAAGTCCTGATCAAATCAAGGCTCATTCCGTTAAAGAATCCGGTGGTGTATTGATGGTTGAGTTGGGTTCGGGGAAATATACACTTCAGTCGGAATAGTTTTGTAAGATAGATGTCTCCACGCGCGTACTCGTACCTCGTCCGCTTGGTCGACATGACGGTTGTACGTGCAGGCAAAATGAGGAAGGTTGGGGGGGGGGGGCGCCCCAACAGAAAATTACCCGACAGGTGTTATTAAAAGGCCGGCAATGGACAGTACCGTGGGGAGAAAGGGGGAAGGGGGGCAAAGTTTTTCACATATAACGAGTGTTTTGTTTACCTTGTCGATACCC
>JAVBSH010000169.1:0-24372 GCA_031547085.1 Bacteroidales bacterium | reverse complement strand
GAGCTTGCTCAAGCGAATATCCTGATCCCAAAATCCGTAATCCCTATGTCTTTTGAACGTTTTCATGATCAAAGATACTGATTTTTATGAATATTCAACATCTCGGTGACTTTTTGGGGAGTTTTTAGAGGTGCCCATTATTATAACCAGATGAAAAAATTAAATAAAAACGAACATCTTTACGCGGCTCCTGAGAAAAAACATTCAGTAGCCGATTTTAATGCGGAATATACCGGATCTTTGAAAAAAGAGAATGCTAAACAGTTGCTAAGTGAAAATATCGAGGAACTCACCAAGTTACAGGACAAGCTGTATGCCGACAACCGCTATGCTGTGTTGCTGATATTCCAAGCAATGGATGCTGCCGGAAAAGACGGGACAATTAAGCACGTAATGTCGGGGGTTAATCCTCAAGGGTGCCAGGTTTTCAATTTCAAGCAACCATCGACTGAAGAACTTGACCATGACTATTTCTGGCGAACATATAAGTGCCTGCCGGAACGCGGACGCATTGGCATTTTCAATCGCTCGTATTATGAAGAAGTATTGGTCACGAAAGTACATCCCGAAATTATTATCCGTCAAAGCCTTCCCGAAGTGAATTCGGTAAATGTGATCGACAATAAATTCTGGAAACACCGCTATCGCCAGATCAACGATATGGAACGCCACTTGGTAGAAAACGGGACGATTATTATCAAATTTTTCCTGAACGTTTCAAAAGACCAGCAAAGGAGAAGGTTTCTCCAGCGGATTGACGACGAGTCAAGGAATTGGAAGTTTTCTACATCCGATCTCCGGGAACGGGAATATTGGGATGCTTACATGGATGCCTATTCGGACATGCTGACGGCAACTACCACCGAGTATGCGCCGTGGTATGTGATCCCTGCCGACAATAAATGGTTCATGCGTTATGCCGTGGGGCAAATTGTTGTAGAACGGCTTTCGGCCCTCGACCTGCAATATCCGAAAATTGATGACGCCGCCCGCGAACAATTGAAAGAAGCAAAGGAAATATTGATGGCTGAAGGCCGTTAGTTCTGCACAGTATCGCTGGTTTCCGGCGTTGGTTGGTCATTCTTGGGCAATTGTGCAAATATAACGGCAGTGATGGCCGATATTACACCAATACATATAAACGAAGCATGAAAAGCGAAGAGACGATCGGTATAGTGCTGTGTCTCCGCGACATTGTTAAAAAGTGACAATAGTGCAGCCACCACTGCAACGCCTAAACTCATGGTGAAGATCATTACCATGGACATCAAACTGTTGCCACTGCTTGCCTGCGAATCAGGCAGGTCTTTCAATGTAATGGTATTCATGGCTGTAAATTGCAATGAATTGGCGCCTCCTATCATGAATAACTGTATGAGCATGATCCACAACGGTTCGGAACCCGACAGGAAACTGAAACTTGACAGGATGACACCAATGGCTATGGTGTTTGCGATCAGGGTTTTCCGGTAGCCAAATTTATTGATTAGATCGATACCAAGCCGTTTCACCAATAGCCCTGCAATAGCGGTGGGGAGCATCATCAATCCCGATTTTACAGGCGAGTATCCCATACCAACCTGGAAAAACAGAGGCAACAGGAATGGACTACCGCTGATACCGATCCGGGAGAAGAAATTTCCCAGTATCCCGACACGATAGGTAACAATTTCGAATAACCGCAACGGAAAAAGCGAATTTCTTTTGTGGGATGCATGCAACCAGTATAATGCAACAAAAACCAACCCGACAATAGCAAGCAAAATAGCCGATGCCTGCCGTAATCCTAATTCTACTACCCCATCCAACGCATACGAAACAGTAACCATTCCAAATGCGATCATCAGGAATCCGCTGATATCGAAAGTATGTACTTTGGGCGAACGGAAATCGTCCATGTAGATAAGTGAAAGGATGAATCCGGCAACGCCTACCGGCAAGTTGATCAGGAATATCCAATGCCACGAGAAGGATTCTGATAACCAGCCGCCCAACGTAGGGCCAACCAACGGGCCGATCAAGCCGGGAATGGTTACAAAACTCATGGCTCGCAGGAACTTCTCGTGGGGAAAAGCTTTCAGTACAGCCAGGCGGCCTACAGGCTGCAACATGGCTCCTCCCGCTCCCTGAATGATACGCGAAACGATTAATTGCGGCAGGTTATGCGAACTTGCGCATAAAAAAGAACCCAAGGTAAACAGGAAGATGGATAGCAGGTAGATTCTCCGTGTACCAAACTTATCTGCCAACCAACCGCTTGCCGGGGTTAATATGGCCATCACCAATGCATATGAAACAACTACCGACTGCATGTGTAGCGGACTTTCGCCTAAACTCGTAGCCATGCTGGGTATAGCAGTATTGACAATGGTCGTATCCAATGTCTGCATAAAAAAACCAATGGCAACCAGCCACAATAATACTTCCGGTGACTTTTCCTTTCGCATGTCCTTAGAACACGGAAAGGTTAAAAGTTGTTTAATAAAGAAAGCCTTACCCCTTTATTTTCATTTCTTCCCTCACTGCTGTTGCTTTTATCTTTTTTCCCAATTCTGATGCAAACACAAAATCATCCAAATGTTTATTGTGCGAATGTAGTATATCATCCTTCGAACCTTCCCATTCGATATGCCCTTCATAGATAAATGTCACCTTATCGCCGATTTCGAGCACCGAGTTCATATCGTGGGTATTGATGATCGTTGTCATATCAAATTCTTCGGTCAACTCCTTGATGAGATTATCAATAACAATAGACGTTTGTGGGTCGAGGCCCGAATTGGGCTCATCACAAAGGAGGTATTTCGGGTTGAGGGAAATGGCACGGGCAATGGCCACACGTTTCTTCATACCACCGCTCAATTCGGCAGGCGATAACTTATTTACTTTTTCGAGGTTTACCCGTTGCAGGCAGAAGTTTACCCGGTCGCGTTTCTCACCAATGGTCATGTCGGTAAACATATCCAATGGAAACATCACATTTTTTTCCACGTTCAGTGAGTCAAACAAGGCGCTGCCTTGGAAAATCATACCGATTTCCTTGCGGATTTCCTTTTGTCTTGTAAAATCGAGCTTATTAAAAACCACATCGTCATAAATGATCTCGCCTTCTGTAACCTCCACCAAACCAATGATGGATTTCAGCAATACAGTCTTTCCCGAACCACTACGTCCGATCACCAAGTTGGTTTTTCCGCGGTTGAATGTTGTTGATACATGGTCAAGTACCGTTTTTTCACCGAACCGTACGGTTACATCCTTTACTTCTATCATGACAGCAACATTTGGGTGATGATCAGGTCGAACGCGAGGATCAGTATACTGCAATAGACTACCGACCGCGTACTCGACTTACCGACTTCAAGTGATCCTCCTTCAACGTAATAACCGTGATAAGCGGGAACTGTGGAGATAATAAAGGCGTATACAGCCATCTTAATACACGAATATGTAACGTAATAGGGAATAAAAGCGTAACGTATACCTTGTATGTATTGCTCCGGCGTGATAATATTCAGGGCGAAGCAGATAAGCCAGCCGCCCCATACGCCAATAACCATGCTCAGGATAGTCAGTATCGGGAAAAAGAAAACATTGGCAACGATTTTCGGAAGGATGAGGTAGCAAGCCGAGTTGACCCCCATGATTTCAAGGGCATCTATTTGCTCGGTTACGCGCATGGTGCCGATCTCCGACGAAATACTGGAACCAACCTTCCCGGCAAGGATCAATGCAATCATGGTAGAAGCAAACTCAAGCAGCATGGTATCGCGTGCGGTGAGGCCGATCAGGTAACGCGGTATAAAAGGATTCTCGATATTATAAGCAGTCTGCATCGTGATAACCGCCCCGATAAAGAGTGAAACCAGCGCTACAATGCCTAGCGAGTTGATGCCGAGTAACTCGATTTCCTTAAGGACTCTCCGGTAATAAATGGAGAATTTTTCGGGTTTCGAAAATACTTTTCCGACCAATAGGTAATAACGCCCTACATGGTATAATAATTTCATTTCTTGATGAATAATTACGCTTTAACGTTTTTAATGTTTATAACGTTAAAGCGCCACGAACATAACGTTATAAACGTTAAAACGTTCTAGCGTTACGAACGCAAGGTTATCCGGCAAAGATAAAAAATTATATTCAATCCAATTCCTTCTTTAATTGTTCCACCCAATCCTTTATGCGAGCATCAGTTAGTTTTGATTGGTTTTCGAAGTCGATGACCAATCCTTGTAATTTATTATTTTTTAAGGCATGCGATTTTGAAAAGCTATAACCTTTCGGCGATGTAAGCCCTACAAGTGTAGCTCCACAGGCGATAAACACATCCGCAAGGATACCCACGCCATCTGCAAAATTGTCGGGATATTTCACTTGGTCGCCTAACCCAAAAACGGCTACTTTTTTCCCTTTCAGGTTAAGTCCGGTAATTTCGGGTAGGAGTTCGTCCCAATAAGTAGGTAATTCCCCATCGAACCAGGTAGCAACGCCTGCAATCAGGTTATCGCAGGCCATAAAATCCTCTTTCCAAGCTCGTTCGATATCGACCACCGGAATGTGTTCGCCGAATGCTTCCTGTATCTTTTTACTTACCATGGCGGTTTTCACAGTGGAAGGACTATAAAATAATGCTGTCTTTTTCATGATCAAAATAAAAATTAAATGGTTTTGAGTTTCGGATTTCGAGTTTCGGGTTGGCAAAGCCACGTAACTCGAAATCAAGTATAAATTATATCTTTAACGCTACTACACATCCGGGATTATCTATGCGCGTACCTGGGTTTATCTGCACAGGCATCCAATTTTTCTGTACACGTATGCAGCCACAATTCCATACTTATACAGCCATGACTACATCAGTGTGAAATTTTAATTGCGTACGTGCCGGCCATATCATAGGGCGTGTATAATTTTAGTTACACCCGTGCGTAAGTTTGGTTTCGTACGTGCGTAACAAATTCCACATCTAATATTCCAACAATTCCTTTGCTGCCGCGAAAATCTTATCGGTATTAGGAAGAATAGCGTTTTCGAGCGCAGGATGTGCTGCAACAGGCGTAAACGTAGATCCAACCCTCCGTACCGGGGCATCGAGCCATTGAAACATCTCATTGCCAATGATGGCGGCCAGTTCGGCGCCAAAGCCTGAGAAAACTTTATCTTCATGAACAATCAATACTCTGCCGGTTTTCTTTACTGAAGCGAAAATCATCTCTTTATCAAGGGGAATCAAAGAACGGATATCAATTATTTCGATGCTTTTATCTAAATCGTTGGCAATACGTCCGGCAGCGTCCAGACACAGATGTGTTGTATTGCCGTAAGTGACAATACTTAGGTCGACACCTTCGCGACGGATACGTCCTTTGCCGAAAGGCACTTCAAAATCACCGGGCATTACGGATGCAGCCCATGTGGCATTGTACAGGGCCTTAGGTTCGAGGAAAAGCGTCAATCCGCGTGATCGCATACTGGTACGCAACAGCCCTGCGGCATCATCGGCAAACGAAGGGTATACAATGCGTGCGCCGGGCATGGTTGTGAGCGCCCCTTCAATGGTCTGTGAATGATAGAGTCCGCCCCCAATGTATCCTCCCGATGCTAACCGTATAGTGACATTTGGTGCAAACTTTCCCAGATTGCGCCAGTATTCATGTGTACATTCCACATACTGGTCCATTGCCGGCCAGAAATAATCGGCAAATTCGGCGCCTTCAATCACAATCCGTATCTTAGGGTCAAAACGGCTCATCCCGTTGGCCGTGCCTACAATGAAATCCTCGGCAATAGGTGCATTAAACACCCGTTTGCTACCAAATTCCTGTTGCATACCTTTAGTAACATTGAACACGCCGCCCTTATCTTTATTCGCAACATCCTGTCCCCAGAGGAAAGTATCGGGATTGTGGCGGAACTCCGCTTTCAAGGTTTCGTTCAAGGCAGTCACCAAGGTTATTTTTTCGCCCTCTTTATCATGTGTCCCTTCAGGATAGATTTTCGATACATATGGTTCAGGAGTTACAAAATCGAGGACTGTTGCAGGATCCGGATCAGGCGCTGCCAACGCCTTGCGGTTGGCTTCTTTCATCTCTACTTTCACCTGCTCGTCGATCGTTTTCAGTTCATCTCCGGTGAGTCTTTTATAGCGCAACAGCATACGGCGGAACTTGGCAACCGGGTCGGCTGCTTTCACGTAGGCCAACTCATTTTCGCTGCGGTACAGCGTTTGTTTATCCGAATTGGAGTGCGATTCGATGCGTACACAATTCGCATACACCATCACCGGTTCGCTGTTTGCAATGGCATGCTCACGTGCTGCAGTCATGGCATTCATCGAGTCGAACACATCCTTACCATTACAATGAATGATTTTCAGGTTTTTGAAACCTGAAAAATTATCGGCAACCTTCCGGTTGGCCGATTGGTCCTCTTTAGGGACAGAAATCCCATAACCATTGTCCTGTATCACAAAGATGACGGGTAACCGTTCGGTAGTTGCCCCGTTCACTGCTTCATACACAAACCCTTCTGAAGTGGACGATTCGCCATGTGAACAGATCGCCACGCCCCGGTGCTTATAGTACACCATGGCCCGTGCCACGCCTACTGCATGCAAATCCTGCGATGCCGTTGCCGACGATACATTATGTATACCCCATTCGATTTTCGAGAAATGGTTGGGCATGTGGCGTCCGCCACTGGTGAGGTCGGTAGCTTTCGACAAACCGTTCAGTATGATTTCTTCGGCAGTGAGTCCGGCCGACAGTGTAGTGAGCATATCGCGGTAATATGGAAACATATGATCCTCACCTCGCATAAATACCTGTCCGATGGCCAATTGGATACCATCATGACCTGCATAAGGCGCATGGAAGGACCAACCCAGTGATTGTAACAAATATACCGCTGCTTTTTCGTCGAGTGCCCGGCCCAGCGTCAACAGATGATACCACTTTTTCAGGGTCTCCTTATCGGTGGTTTTTATATCGTACTTTTTCATGTCGATTGATTTTACTTATCTAACCTGCTGGGTTTTCAAAACCCGGTAGGTCTAACATTTTCGAGCTTGAAAAACCTACCGGGTTTTGAAAACCCAGCAGGTTAGCTTCTATTCATACTGTTCCAAATAATCGGCAATACGTCGCAGGAAAGCTCCACCCAACGCACCATCGACAATACGATGGTCATATGACAACGACAGATACATCTTGTGGCGGATAGCAATCATATCACCATCTGGTGTCTCCATCACGGCAGGCCGTTTCTCGATGTAGCCCACGCCAAGGATTGCCACCTGCGGTTGGTTAATGATCGGTGTACCGAAGATATTCTTAAATGTACCGAAATTGGTAATGGTGAATGTCCCACCCTGAATGTCGTCGGGAGACAACTTGTTGTTCCGTGCCTTTGCTGCCAGTGAGTCAACAGCAAGTCCAAGCCCATTGACATTCAGCTTGTCGGCATCATGTATTACCGGTACAATCAGGTTACCATCGTCCAAAGCTACAGCCATACCTACATTAATCTGTTTCTTGAGGATGATATTATATCCGTCCACCGAAGCATTTACCCTCGGAAACTCGATCAATGCCTTGGCAGATGCTTCAATAATGGCGGGCATGTAGGTAAGTTTCACGCCAGTGCGACGGAAGAATTCATCCTTGTTTCGTTCGCGCCATTGCACTAATCGTGTAACATCTACATCCACGAAAGTGGAAACATGAGCGGATACATTTTTCGACATTACCATGTGGTCGGCGATGATACGACGAATATGGTCCATCGGGATGATGGTAGAAGCCCCACACTGACTCTCCTCCATGCGGGGAGGGGAGGAGTGCTTCTCAAATAATTCTTGACTTTCAGTAGATTCAGTCGATATTGGTGCGTTGGATTTCACACTTTCAGGGGATAGCACCTTCTCCTTCTCCTTAAGGGAGGATTGGGCTGGGGTTTCCTTTAGGAATTGCAACACATCGGCTTTAGTCACACGCCCTTGGAACCCGGTCCCTTGTATAGATTCGAGTTCGGCATCGGTGATTTTTTCTACTTGTGCGATGTTACGCACCAGCGGAGAATAGAACCTTCCCGATTTATCTTTTTTTGCAGCCGGAATATCTTGTGTTTCGGATATTGCCGTTGCAGATGGTATATTTTGTGATGGCTCTGGAACCGCGGGTGACATTTTGTCAGTCGCTGTTGCTGTCGCCGAAACGCTTGTATTGCTTGCTGTTTCGATGATTGCCATTACGGTGCCTACTGGAACTATATCGTTTTCAGCAAAGCGGATTTCGATTACTTTCCCGGCCACGGGCGATGGAATTTCGGCACTCACTTTTTCGGTGCTTACTTCAAAAAGCACATCATCTTCTTCCACTGTATCGCCCACCTTTACAGCCCATCGCATAATGGTTCCCTGGGTAATGCTTTCGCCCAGTTTCGGCATTTTGATTTCAAATGTTGACATCGTATCAGATGTAAATTAAACAGTTATGATAGACCAAAGCAGAACCGCATCTTTCGTTTTTTACACTTATATGGCGTATTTATTAATAATGACACTTACCTGCGTTTGTTGTACATTACAACAAGTTGCAAGGAAAAGTGTTCACTCTTCCCGTTAAAAATTGTTAAGGATTATGCATTTACGAAAAATCGGCTTCATTTTTGTAAACCATCTTAACAAAGACAAGATGTCATCTGTTAATAAGTATATGTTTTATAGTAATAATGTAAAGAGTATTTAATATGAAAATCAAGAATTTAATAGCTATGTTGCTTGTTGCGGTTTGTGGCGGAATCGTTGCTATATTTGCATACACAAAAGTAATGGACAACAAAGTGAGTTCTTCGTCTATCACACCGACAGGACAATATCACCTCACAGCGTTAGACTCCCAAAATATCCGCGACGTATCCTACCCTGACCTTACTTTTGCAGCCGAAAAGGCAGTACACTGCGTTGTACATGTAAAAGTAAAATCCGTGCAGGACACGTACGCCAGTTCAGGCAACCCTTTTTTTGATTACTTTTACGGATACCGCCGGCAACAAGTCCCCAGGGAAGGTTATGGCTCTGGTGTGATTATCAGTTCCGACGGTTATATCGTTACCAATAACCATGTGATCAGTAAAGCCGACGATATAGAAGTGGCTTTGAATGACGACCGCGTGTTTACCGCCAAATTAATAGGTGCAGACCCTTCTACCGACTTGGCTTTGCTGAAAATAGACGAAGCCGACTTGCCTTACCTTAATTTTGGCAATTCAGAGACATTGCGCGTGGGCGAGTGGGTGTTGGCCGTGGGTAATCCCTACAACCTCGAATCCACGGTTACGGCAGGGATCGTGAGCGCCAAAGCACGCCGGTTGGGTATCATCGCATCACAAATGAGCATAGAAGCGTTCATACAAACCGACGCAGCTGTCAACCAAGGAAATAGCGGCGGAGCATTGGTGAACACCAAAGGCGAACTGATAGGTATCAATACGGCTATTGCCTCACAAACAGGCGATTTCTCAGGTAATTCGTTTGCTATCCCGGTAACGATTGTACAAAAAGTGATTGGCGACCTGAAAGAATTCGGATACGTGCAACGCGCCATGCTGGGTATCAGTTACCAGCCAACCGATGACAAGTTCGCAAAAGACAAAACCTCTAAGAGCGAAGGTATTGTTGTTGCCAGTGTAACTGAAAATGGTGGTGCTGCGGCTGCCGGTATCAAAGAGGGCGACATCATTACGGCCATTAATAATGCTTCTGTCAACAGCCCTGCTGAACTTCAGGAGCAGCTCAGCAAGTACCGTCCGAACGATCAAGTGAATGTTTCTGTAATTAGGGATAAAAAAACGCAACAATTTACAGTTACTTTACGTAATATAGATGGTAACACACAAATTTTGCGTAGCGATCCGTCAACTGATATTCTTGGCGCGAAATTTGAGGAGGTTTCCAAAAAAGATAGACAAAACCTTGGCATCGATTCCGGTATCAAAGTTAAAGACGTGGGACAGGGTAAGTTAAAAGAGGCAGGTGTTCGCAATGGATTTATCATTACCTCGGTGAATGATAGACCAGTTGATTCTGCAAACGATATTCAGGCGATTGTGAACTCTGTTAAACCTAAAGGACGAATCCTGATCAATGGAGTCTATCCGAATGGTCAAGTAGGCTATTATGCCGTTGTTAAATAAGAAGTTAGTAATATTATAAAAAATATTTTGCAGGCTTCTTATTTTAGTGTAATTTTGCAAAAATTTTTTCAGATAGAATGAGACAGTTAAAAATCACAAAATCAATAACTAACCGCGAAAGCGCTTCGCTGGATAAATACCTTCAGGAGATCGGCAAGGAAGAATTGATCACTGTGGAGGAGGAAGTGGAGTTAGCCCAAAGGATCAAAAAAGGCGATCGTGCCGCTTTGGAAAAGTTAACACGGGCAAATTTGAGGTTTGTGGTTTCTGTAGCAAAACAATATCAAAACCAGGGTTTGAGCCTTCCCGACTTGATTAATGAAGGTAACTTGGGTTTGATTAAAGCTGCTGAAAAATTTGACGAAACGCGCGGTTTCAAATTTATTTCGTATGCCGTGTGGTGGATTCGTCAGTCGATCCTGCAAGCGCTGGCTGAACAATCGCGTATTGTACGCCTTCCGCTGAACCAGGTTGGTTCGCTGAACAAGATCAACAAAGCATTCTCCAAATTCGAACAGGAAAATGAACGTATTCCTTCTACCGAAGAATTGGCGGATGTTTTGGAAATCACCAAGGAAAAAATTGCCGATACAATGCGTGTATCGGGGCGCCATGTTTCTGTTGATGCTCCTTTTATTGAAGGTGAGGACAATAGCCTGTTGGATGTGCTGGTAAACAATGATTCGCCGGTTGCCGACCGTGCGCTGATCAATGAATCGCTGATACGCGAAATCGAACGTGCACTGGCTACACTCACTGAGCGCGAACGTGATATCATCAAGCTTTTTTTCGGAATTGGTGTTCAGGAAATGACCCTCGAAGAAATCGGTGAAAGATTCGGACTGACCCGTGAGCGTGTGCGCCAAATCAAGGAAAAGGCAATCCGCCGGTTGCGTCACACTTCAAGAAGTAAATTATTGAAAAGCTATTTGGGTTAAACGTTTATTAGTTAGTTTTTTCATAATTATTAAGTTTAAGTGGTTAATTATGGCAGTCGTAGTAATACGGCTGCTTTTTTTATTTTTTATACTTTTAATTTGGAATTAAAAATAAAGTTCTATCTTTGCACGCTCAAAAAACAGGTATCAATTTTTAAATGAAATATGGCAAATCATAAATCATCCATCAAAAGAATAAGGCAGGGCGAAAGCCGGAGGTTAGAAAATAAGTATTATGCAAAAACCACTCGTAACGCTATCAAGGCATTACGGGGGACTACTGAAAAGGCTGCTGCGTTGGCGCAGTATCCCGAAGTAGCTTCAATGCTGGACAAACTGGCAAAGAAGAATGTTATTCATAAGAATAAAGCATCGAACCTTAAGTCGAAACTTTCTAATTATATCAATACACTGGCTTAAGCCTCGTTTCAATAATGATATGCCAACCTTCCTGTGGGAAGGTTTTTTTGTTTAGGAACACCAACAAAATTATTTATACATTTGACAGGATTAACATGATTTACAAGATTATCTGTATCTTGTAAATCATGTTAATCCTGTCAAAAAAGATGAAAATGTTATTTTGTCAATGTTCCTTACCGACTCCAGTGAATGTTTTGGAATGAAAAAAAATCAAAAACCAAAAAGCGAAAATGACGGGCGACAAGCTTTTCCGATTACCGATTGGGCGGAAGAGGACCGGCCTCGCGAGAAGCTGATGACAAAAGGTGTTGCATCGCTGAGCAACGCTGAGTTATTGGCTATTATCATGCGGTCAGGCTCAGTGGATGAGAATGCTGTGGAACTGGCACAGAAAATACTGGCTGATGTGAATAATAACCTTGGCGAGTTGGGAAAAGCAACAATCTCACAACTCAAGAAATATAAAGGTGTGGGCGAAGCCAAAGCCTTTGGCATCATCGCTGCTTTGGAGCTTGGACGCAGGCGCAACAGCAGCGAAATCATCGAAAAGAAACGGATCACAGCCAGTAAAGATATTTTTTTACTGTTCCACCCGATGCTTAGTGACTTGCCGCACGAAGAGTTTTGGATTCTTTTCCTGAACAATTCCAACCGGATTCTGGATATGCAACGGTTGAGCGTGGGAGGATTGTCAAACACAATGGTTGACGTCCGGTTGATCATGAAAATGGCTATTGAACGGCTTGCTTCAGGTATCGCCATTTGTCACAATCACCCATCGGGAAGCCTAGCACCCAGCAAACACGATACGTTAGTCACCCAAAAAGTTAAAGAAGGCGGCGCTTTGCTCGACATTACGCTGCTTGACCATGTAATCATTGCCGACAACAATTATTATAGCTTTGCCGACGAGGATATGTTGTGATTACCCGGATTTATTTCTTCAATACTACTATCAACCTCTCCATCAAACAGTATGGTTTTAATGCGAGCCCCGTTTCTCAGGTTTTTAATACTCCTGATGGCCTTACCATCAACCAATGTAATGGAATAGCCCCGTTTCAACAGGTTGGATGGGTCAAGAAGCTGTAATTTGCCCTCCAGCCAATGGATTTGTTTTTGTTCGCCGGTCAGCAATATTCTGCTTGACTTATTGATTTTTTTTTCTAATTCCGGCAAATATAAATGCTGTGATCGAATTGTTTTATTTGCGGCAGTTTGAAGGGCCATGTTCATTCGATTGTTTTCCGTTTGTTTTTGTAACAACAATGCCGATACCGCATGTTTCAACCTGAGGGTAATGGCTTGCAAATCCTTATCCTGAATATGGATGTGCGAATGCATAATGGTTTGCAGGCGGTGCGACAGTCGTTGCAACCTTTCCGATGGTATCCGGATGCTGAGGCCAACTGCATCAAAGAGCCGGTCTGCAAGGTCTTGCAGCTCACTATCAAATGATGCGGCGCGGTTGACGAGGAACTCAGCCACAGCGGTAGGTGTTTTTAGTGAGACACAAGCGACACGATCGGCGATAGTTTCGTCACGGTCATGCCCAATGCCGGTAATGATGGGCAATGGGAACTGTGCGATACAACATGTCAACTGGTAGCTGTTAAAACAGTTGAGATCGGACTGGGAACCACCGCCTCGGATGATAGCTACCACATCAAATTCGTCCTCACGCTCAAAAATTTGTTCCAATGCCCGGATGATGGACGGTTCCGCCTCATTTCCCTGCATGGTAGCCTGGAACAATTTATGGTTGAATGCATAGCCGTTGGGATTATGGTGTAATTGGTCGATAAAATCGCCATAGCCGGCAGCGGTTTCGGAAGAAATAATGGCAATCCGCTGTGGAACAAGTGTTATCTCCAATTCCCGGTTCATATCAATGACACCTTCATCGGTCAATTTTTGGATAACGATCTGCTTTTGCATGGCTAAGTCACCAACTGTAAAAGCGGGATTGATGTCGGTTATTTGCAGGCTGATACCATACAATTCGTGGAATTCGATGCTGGCCTGGAGCATCACCTTCAATCCGGTGGCCAATCGTTGACCGGTCATTGTTTCGAAATACGGCCGTAGCATCCGGAAATGGTATGCCCAGATAGTGGCGCGTATTTTGGCCGTGATCTGTTCGTTTTGCGGCGCTTTCTCGATCAATTCCATGAAACAGTGCCCTGCACTATTGACATGTATTTCGTTGATTTCGGCAACTACCCAGTAAAGTCCCGGCAAGACGTCTTTCAACTGCTGCCGGATATATTGGTTGAGTTCTAATAATGAATAGGATTCCATCAATCTTGATTGTACTTCACTTCCATTGCAAATGTAATGAAAATGATGCCAAGTTTCGCAAATTTGTTGGCTATATGTTGATAAATAAACTTTCAGGTTTGCTGGTGAACGTGTATTTTTGTACCATTCACCGTTAACCGAATTGCCGTGACCGATAAAAAATACGTTGAGACGCCATTGATGCGGCAGTATTATAACATCAAGGGAAAACACCCTGATGCCATATTACTGTTCCGTGTGGGCGATTTCTACGAGACCTTCGGCGAAGACGCCATCCAAGCATCCGAGATACTGGGCATTACCCTCACGCGCCGCGCCAACGGGTCGGCTTCGTTTGTTGAGTTGGCCGGGTTTCCTTACCATGCACTGGATACTTACCTGCCGCGATTGGTTCGTGCCGGTCAGCGGGTGGCTATCTGTGAGCAATTGGAAGACCCGAAAACGACTAAAACTGTTGTGAAACGTGGTATTACCGAGTTGATTACACCTGGTGTGGTGCTCAACGACCAGGTACTCGAGAATAAGGAAAATAATTTCCTTGCTTGTGTACATCTGGAAAAAAGCATGGCCGGCGTGGCATTTCTGGATGTATCTACCGGCGAGTTCTTGGTGGCCGAAGGCACTGTCGAATATATCGACAAGCTGTTGAACGGGTTCAACCCTAAAGAGGTTTTGGTGGAACGCAGTAAACAATCGTGGTTCAAGGAAACCTTCGGGACACGTTTTTACCTTTCGATACTCGAGGACTGGGCTTTTGTTCCCGACACTGCCCGTGAGAAACTGTTGGGGCACTTCAAGACCATGAACCTGAAAGGTTTCGGTATCGACAACCTGAATGTTGCCGTTACAGCGGCAGGCGCTATCATGCAATACCTAGATATTACCCGCCATGAGCAGCTGGGACATATCAATAAAATATCGCGTATCGACGAAGAGGCTTATGTGTGGTTGGACAAATTTACCATCCGTAACCTGGAGCTTCTTTACTCGACTAATGAAGGCGGACACACGCTTTGCGAGGTAATCGACCGGACGCTGTCGCCGATGGGTGCACGACTGCTGAAACGTTGGGTGGCACTCCCGTTGAAGGATATCCGCCGGATCAATGAGCGGCTGGATGTAGCTGAATATTTTTATCGAAACCCGGATATTACCGAGGCGTTGGGTGAGCAGATACGCCAAGTTGGCGATATGGAAAGGATTATTGCTAAAATGGCTGCGGGACGAATTACCCCGCGCGAATTGCTGCAATTGAAAAACGCATTGGACATCGTTACACCTGTGAAAGAACTGTGCGGACAAACCGGTAACGATTCGTTGACAGGCATTGCCGAGCAACTCAACCCGTGTAATTCCATCCGTGAACGTATTGCCCGCGAGTTGACGGATGATCCGCCAAACGCCATCAATAAGGGGAATGTGATTGCCAAAGGCGTTTCGGCTGAATTAGATGAACTGCGGCGTATCCAGTATTCAGGTAAAGATTACCTGAATGAAATGCAACAACGTGAAATAGAACGGACAGGTATTTCATCGCTTAAGATACATTTTAACAATGTTTTCGGGTATTATATCGAGGTTCGGAATACACACAAGGACAAAGTACCACCCGAATGGATCCGCAAACAGACATTAGTGAATGCCGAACGTTACATCACTGAAGAACTGAAAGAATACGAATCGAAAATATTGGGTGCCGAGGAAAAGATACTCGGCCTCGAAACAGAGTTATTTGCCGCGTTGGTGGCAGCGGCTTCGGGTTACATACCGGTTATACAGCTTAATGCTTCGCTGATTGCACGGCTTGATTGCCTGCAATCATACGCCCGCGTTGCTGTTGAAAAAAAGTATGTAAAACCTGTGATTACCGATTCGGATAGTATCCGTATTGAACAGGGACGACATCCGGTGATCGAGGTATTCCTGTCGCCCGATAACCCATACGTGGCCAACGATGTGTATTTAGACAATACGGAACAACAGATGATTGTAATTACCGGTCCAAATATGTCGGGTAAGTCGGCTTTGTTGCGGCAAACGGCTTTGATTGTGCTGATGGCGCAGATCGGTAGCTTTGTACCTGCCAAAAGCGCAGAAATAGGTTATGTGGACAAAATATTTACCCGGGTGGGCGCTTCGGATAATATTTCGCAAGGAGAATCGACTTTTATGGTGGAGATGACTGAGGCGGCCAGCATTATGAATAACCTGTCGTCCCGTAGCCTGATCCTGCTCGACGAGATTGGCCGTGGTACCAGCACATACGACGGTATTTCCATTGCATGGGCGATGGCTGAATATATCCATGAACATCCTACGGCAAAAGCCAAGACGCTGTTTGCAACCCACTACCATGAACTGAACGAGATGGAAAACAGTTTTGCACGTATCAAGAACTATAACGTGGCGGTGAAGGAGTTGAATGATAAGGTAATTTTCCTGCGCAAGTTGGTACGCGGGGGCAGCGAACACAGTTTCGGGATACACGTGGCGCAGATGGCGGGAATGCCCAAAAGCATCGTAACACGCGCCGGTGAGATATTGAAGGAATTGGAATCGAACCATGAAAATAAAGGTGTTAGTGCCAAACCAGTGGCCGGGCTGAGCCAGAAACGCGAAGGCTACCAGTTATCCATTTTCCAGTTGGATGATCCCGTTTTGAAACAGATCCGCGATGAGATCAAGAAAACGGATATCAATAATATGACCCCGATGGAAGCATTGCAGAAATTGAGCGATATCAAGAAATGGGTAGGGTTGAAGTAAATTCGCCCGATACAGGACTTTCTAATCTTCGATCAGCTGCCTGATCCGCTCAATCTGTTCCTGTTTCTTTACCTCTCGCAATTTACGGCCTGTTTTGGTGAAATACTGGTGCGATCCGATAAATTTCAATTGCTGCTTGTTCCAATCATTGAGTGACATATTTTTGTTCTGTGCTTTTAACTCATTGAACAGGGCATTCGATACGGGGATAAAATCCGTGCGCCCGAGGTAATCGAGGTCCGAATCACAGATGATAGCTTCGAGCAGATCGGCAGGCTTGGGAGGTAATTTGGTAGCCATGATGAGACGGCAAATCTCGTTGATCTCGGCAGGCGTGTAGCCGTATTCAGGAAGCATTTCACGGGCAATATCAGCACTACGTTCTTCATGACCGGCATATGACCGGATATGTCCACTGTCGTGGAAAAGTGCCGCCGTCTTGAGCAATAGCAATTGATGATCGTTTAGGCCTTCGGCCCACCCGATGAGTTCACTTTCGGTTACCACATCCACCGTATGTTTTACATTATGATAATAGAGATAACCGGGAAGCTCTTTCTCTAATTTGTCTAATACTGATTCCTGCAAATCGCTGAACTGAACCAACAGTAACTGTGTCCTGAAATCGTCGTTAGGCAGATATCGCTTTTCGTCCGTTGCAAATTCGGCCTTGATGCCCGTTATGGTGAATAATTCCAACTTATTCTGGTATTTTACCGGCAACGAACTGGTGTACCGGCAATCGAACAGCTCTTTAACCAGCTCGTATGTAGTGGCCGACACCACCACTGTATTGGAACTGCCTACCGATACAATACGGCTTGCCACATTCACTGTATCACCTTTCACATCATAGCTCGACTGTGTGCGCCCGCCGATCAGCGCTGTAACCGAACCGGTGTGGATACCGATGTTCAGTTTCCATACCCGGTCGTTGTTGTTCTGGGCGTCCGTTTCTATCACGTGCAGCATTTCCAAAGCTGCTAAAGTGACAGTAATCGGATTAGTGATGTTTTTCTGGGGAATACCGCCGGCACAGATAAAATTGTCGCCAATACTCTGCAACTTGACCAATTGGTATTTTTCGACAATCTCGTTGAAACGGATCACAAAATAGTCTAGCTTATCCATGTAACCGGTCGTATCAGCCGACGAAGCCACAATATCCGAAAATCCCTGTATCTCGACAAATAACACAGTAACTATGTCGAACCGTGTTTGCTTGTATGTCTTCCGGCTTGTCTTTTCGGGTTGTTCTTCTTTTTTCGCTTTTTTCGCCCAATCCTTGTAATCATCCAGTTCGTCCGACAGCAGGTTATAGGCTTCGGCGATCAATCGGAACCGTTCCTTCAACTCTTTGTTTTCGGACACCAGCGAAGCGATCCGCTTAAGTAATTGCTGTTTTGAACCTACTTCCATCTTCAACGATTTTTATATTGCAAAGCTATCATTTTTCACGGTTTTGACAATATCCGAAAACAAATGAATACTTTTTTCCATCATGTCAGGACGACTTGATACGAGGCCAAACCTGTTGCAGAGCGCGTTGGAGATGGTTTTCATCATCAATTTCGCACCACGGGTATTGGTTAATCTTGTGTACCATCACCGGGTGCTGTTCGTCCGACACAGCTACCATTGCGTGTTCATAATCTAGCTTGGGACGGCTTTCCAGTACCGATTCGCAATAATCGAACATGCGGCGGCAAGTATCGGGCGATAGCTTGGTGATGCCTACCAGTTCTGCATTAATGCGGCTCAACTCGTCCGGCTTCTTCGACATGTTGATCAACCGGCCTTCTTCATTGGTTTCGATATATACCTCGTCGCCCGAATGCGTAGTGCCGCTGGCAAGTATTACATCAGGTGCTGGGTATTCGATGAGCGCTTGTAGTCCCGACGGATGATATAATAGGTCGGATTCGAGTAACAGCAAAGGTTCGTCGATGATGTTACGCATGTTGTAGAAAGTATACATGCTCCCTGTGGAAGCATACAAGTCGCTGCGGACACAGCTTATTTGGGGGAAACGCCCGGCAAATTCGTCGTAACGTTCCGAAACGTGTCCCGTCCCGATGATGATCCGCCGGATACCGGCATCAAGCAGACATTCCACTGAACGTTCGATAAGTGATTTTCCCTCGATTTCGAGAAATCCCTTGGGCATATAAGTGGTGCGGTCTTTCAGGCGCGAACCCAGACCTGCGGCAAGTATTACGGCTGTTTGAACGGTAGGCATTTTGTATCGGTTTACAAAAAAGCTCCGGTAAAATTACCGGAGCTTTTCGTTAATACTGTTAAAAGTCTAATCTCATTATATCAAATTAATTCAACTTTAACTGCTTGAGGGCCTCTTTTTCCGTCAGTAAGGTCAAAACTTACGCTTTGTCCTTGTTCAAGTGTTTTGAATCCGTCTTTCTCTATTCCAGAGTAATGTACGAATACATCGCTTCCTTCCTCTGATTGTATGAACCCGTAACCTTTGCCGGAATCAAACCATTTTACTTTGCCTTTCATTTTGAGAATAAAATTACTTTGTTAAAAAAATACAAACCTACATGTTTTTTAGATAAATCCAACAAATGCTGTAAAATAATTCGTTTCTCAAACAAAAAAAGTTTTACATAATCAAAATCTTTGTAGCTGGAGCTTGTTTCAATTTCAGTGGAAATTAAAGTATTTATTTTTATAATTATCTAAATAACAGAATACTAACATTTGTCGGAAGATAAATGAAGCTAAAAATCACTGAATTATTGCGCACTATTTACTTTACTTTTTATCTTTGCAGGCTGGAAATTAGTCAAATAATGAATGATTGACTTGATTTTCCGACAATTGATATATTTTTATTAAGCGTCAAACCATACCAAACCATAAAAATCAAAATGACCGGCATTCATAAAAACCTACTGGTTCAAAAAACTGAAGCATACACCGATCCGCAACAAATAAAAGCTTTGGGGCTTTATCCCTATTTTAGGGTGATCGAATCCGATCAGGATACCGAAGTAATCATGAACGGACGAAAGGTGCTTATGTTTGGTTCCAATAGCTATTTGGGGTTGACTAATCACCCCAAAATCAAGGAAGCAGCTAAAGCGGCTATCGATAAGTATGGGACTGGTTGTGCCGGTTCGCGGTTCCTCAACGGTACGTTGGATCTTCACCTTGAACTGGAACGGAAGTTAGCTGATTTTGTTGGGAAAGACGAAGCCATCGTATACAGTACGGGGTTTCAGGTAAATCTGGGTGTGGTACCGACTTTTACCGGCCGCAACGATTATATCGTCCTCGACGAACTTGACCATGCCTCCATTATTGAAGGCAGCAGGTTGTCGTTCTCGAAAGTGTTGAAATATAAGCACAACGATATGGATTCGCTGGAAAAGATACTTCAACGTTGCGAACCTGAACGGATGAAACTGATCGTGGTTGACGGTATTTTCAGCATGGATGGCGATATTGCCAACCTGCCCCGAATTATTGAACTGTCGGAAAAATATAATGGTACGGTAATGGTGGATGATGCCCACTCGCTTGGCGTGATTGGGAAAGACGGACGTGGTACTTCGTCACATTTCGGTCTGACCGACCGTACCGATTTGATCATGGGTACTTTCAGTAAGTCGTTGGCTTCCATTGGCGGGTTCATTGCCAGTGATAAAGCCACGATCAACTTCCTGTTGCACCACTCGCGCACATTGATTTTCAGTGCAAGTATCGCACCTGCGGCGGCTGCCAGTGTCATCGCCGCTCTTGATATTATTAAGGAAGAGCCTGAACGGATCAAGCATCTGTGGGATATTACGCATTATACGATCAAACACCTGAAAGAAGCTGGATTTGACCTTGGTGTTACCCAAACGCCTATCATTCCGCTGATGATCCGTGACAATACGAAAACCTTTAAACTGACCAAGACATTGCTCGACGAAGGTATTTTTATCAATCCGGTATTATCACCCGCAGTAGCCAACGATTCGACGTTGATACGCCTGTCGTTGATGGCTACTCATAATTACAACCAGATCGATTTTGCAATTGACAAACTGGTTAAGGTTGGAAAGTCGTTAGGAGTTATATAAAATCCGGCAGTGATGAGTGTTGAAATACATGAAGTTACTTCAAGAAGGGAACTGAAACAGTTTGTGAAGTTTCCGTTTAAGTTGTATGCCCAGTGCGAATACTGGGTACCGCCGCTTAACACTGCCGAAATGATGACCTTACGGAAAGACAAAAATCCGGCGTTTGATTATTGTGAAGCTAAATACTGGCTGGCATACAAGGATGGAAAAATTGCAGGGCGTATTGCCGGCATCATCAACCAACGGTCAATTGACAAGTGGGGACAACGACTTGTGAGGATCGGATGGATTGATTTTGTGGATGACATGGAAGTATCGGGTGCACTCTTTGCCACCGTCGAAAAATGGGCGGCAGAAAAGGGAATGGAAGGTGCGCATGGCCCGTTAGGATTCACCGACATGGATAATGAAGGTTTATTGGTAGAAGGATTTGACAAACTGCCTACCATTGCCAATATATACAATTACCCGTATTATGTAGACCATTTCGAAAAGCACGGCTACGCAAAGGTGGAAGACTGGATACAATATATTTTCAATGCATCCCAGCCGATACCCGACAAGGTACAACGAATCAATACTTTGGTGATGCAAAAATACAACCTGCGGATACTCAACTTTACATCTGTGCGGGAAGTGTTGCCGCGTGCCAGGGAAGTGTTCGAAGTACTCAATGCATCGTTTGCCAACCTGTACGGCTTTGTGTCACTCACCGATAAGGAGATTGATTATTACGTCAAACAGTATTTCAGCTTTATCAAACCCGAATTTGTATGTTTCATTGCCGATGCCACTGATAAAATTATAGGGTTCGGTATCAGCATGCCCTCGCTTTCCAAAGCGATGCAAAAGGCTAAAGGTAAGTTGTTCCCATTCGGATTTATCCATATACTGAAAGCCTTGCGTAAGAATGATACCATCGACCTTTACCTGAACGGCGTATTACCCGAATGGCAGAATAAAGGAGTACATTCATTGTACTACTCGGAGATGAACAAGGCATATATCCGCAACAACATCAAGGTTGCTATTTCGAACCAACAACTCGAAAGCAACACAAATGCTATCTCTGCCTGGAAAAGCTACGAAAAAGAATTGTACCTGCGCAGACGCTGTTACAAGAAGGTAATCGGTTGATCATTATCTTGCCGGTAGGACGTACTTGTTACCTGGCCACACCTTGCTGCTTATCCAATCGTTTAAGAAAACTCAGATCAGATAACCTAAAGGCGAAATTCAGATTTTATGATTATTGGTTTTGATGCCTAAAGCTAATTACCAACCCGTCATTGCGAGCGACAGCGAAGCAATCTGTTAATTATCATAAGATTGCTTCGCTGTCGCTCGCAATGACGTCTATTTCTACTTCTAGGAATAATATCCGATAATCATTAGATTTATTTTGATGTTATTGAGGGTCAGAAGCTGAAACAAAAGCATACACATTCCCCGAAAAGTCGGAGGCTACCAATAGATTACCCGAAACCGCCACCGAAGCAAATACCGGTGCCCCTGTTTGCATTTTCCATGTAATTTCGCCAGTTCCTGTTTTTACTCCATACAGATAACCATCGGAGGCCCCGAACCAGACGATACCATTGGATAACACCGGGCTTGTTTCCACGGATGCAGAGGGAACCGTGGTGTAGGGTGATGTAAACACCAACGACTGGCCTGTGGGTGTGTTCCATTTAATGTTCAGGGTTTGCTTGTCCAATGCCACTATTCCCCGGTCGGCTGTCCCGAAGATGATCTCCGTGGCGGTGATCAAGGGCGTTGAAGTCACGTTGAGATTGAATTCTGCAAGTTGTTTCTGGGCCAATATTTCACCTGTCTTGGGCTCAATAATAAACAGACTGTTGCGCGAGGTCACATAAAATTTATCCTCATGCAGGGTCGTTGAAGCCCCACGGTCGCTCAACCCTTCTTTCGAAAGCTTCCAAAGCATTTCGCCATTTTGGGCATTGTGTCCGTACAGGGCACCCCATTGCGCCCCCGCAGTGAGCACATCGTTACCTAAGGTGAGCGTAGTGGTGGCAGCTTCATTCTTTTTCCACGATTTGTTTATCCAAAACGTTGTTCCATCCCCGCAACGATAAGCTCCCAGGCCGGTACCCGTTCCTGCGTATACGATTCCATTGCCGGCGATGAGGCCCTCTTCCATATAAGGGAATGCGCCAGGATCCAATTGTTTTTCCCATTTCAGACGGCCCGAAGCAGCATCGACAGCATACAGGTATCCATCAGCATCCTGGGCGAAAATAGTTCCCTGGTCATAAGCGATTGAATTCTTAACGGAATTGCGGGTAACATATTTCCATTCGATTTTGCCGGTGAGGACATCCAGAGCGTAAATTCCCTGATTCTTCAAATTGTTGTCGTCGGTGGTAGCGACGAAAATACGATTACCTGCAATGATTGGCGATGTCATGAAAATATTGGCTCCCAGGTTATTTACCCAGGTCAACTGTAATGGTGGCCGTAACGAGGCAGAAATGTTTCCGGTGTGAGCGACATCATTCAACAGATTCGGCCAGTTGCTGCCGGTTTTCACTCCGGTTTTCACTTCCGGGTCATATGTGAACCGACTGCGTGCGACAGCAGATTGTCCGTCGTTGAAAGTAGCAGTTACTTCCACTTCTATCTGTTGGTTTCCGGGAGTGGTTTCCGGAGAAAATATCTCGGCATACCAGTTCCAGTCACTTTTCCGGATCATTTCGCGTGGTAAGCCAGCGCCTTTTCCCCGGATGGTATAAGTTACGGTTTTTACATCGCATCCGGAATGGTAAGCACTTACCGACAACGGGATAGCGCCATTGGCAAGCGCAGATGCCTTTTGCCCGTTGACGGGCGATGCAATCACTGTTTGCCTGTCGATGAAACAATAATGCAAATCCATGCTTGCAATGCTATTCTTTTCCATATCGAATATCCGGAAAGCCGAGGGCGAATGGTCTATTCCGCCTTTATCCAGCGTCGCTGTGCACACGGTATAGATGCCGTTTTGGTTACGGACATAGTTGAAATGCCAGTGCCCGTATATCCAAGCTTTCAGGTTAAACTGCCGGAGATCGATGCGGTCGGTTTCGCTTGTGCCGAAATAGAAGTCGTTCCCTGTTGTGAGAACATCATGGTTGAATACAACCAATTGCTTGCCGGGCGACATCAAAGCCAGGTCATTCTTTAGCCAAAGGTAAACCTCTTCCCTGGTATAACCCGGTTTATAATCGCCACCCGACATCGGAGTCACCACATAATGAACATTACCCGCATCAAAGGAATACCAGGTGGGTCCATAAAGCGATTCAAACAATTGTTCGCCATAATCGCCTTTCACCAGATCGTGGTTACCGATGCAATAATATACGGGGCAATCCATGGTTGCCGAATTGACTATTTGTTTGTGGTTTTTCAACCCGCTTTCATAACAAATATCGCCCGTGTGGACAAGGAAAGCTACACGTTCCGTTTCGATGTAATCCCGCAGGTATTGTACCCAATTACTCGCTACGCCCCGGTTATGTATTTCCGTATCGGTAATCTGGATAAAGCTGTGGTTATCCTTTGCTGTACGTTCATCTTTTACCAGCTGGAAATCGTATGATTTGACCGATTCGTTAACAGGTATATAATGCTTGGAAATACAAAACCCGGACGGT
>JAVBSH010000016.1:0-15573 GCA_031547085.1 Bacteroidales bacterium | reverse complement strand
ATCAAGGCGAGCCTGAAACATTCGAGGAACTGGAACCAATTGGAACAGTCCCTCAAAAGGCAGGGAATAGAATTGAAGTACAAATTCAAAGGACAATCCCGCGAAGTGCAGGGCATATCCTTTTCAAAGGGACTTTATTCGTTCAAGGGTTCGGAGATCGACAGGTCATTCAGTTATTCAAAACTGGATCAGATGTTCCAGCACCAAGGGCATCAACAAACAATACCCAATCAACCCAGTCAACCGACTGTACAACAGCCGCCACAGCCTTCACAATCCGCGGCCGCTTCCATCATCGAAGCCGCTTTGGAAGTTGTGGGCGGAATAGATTTCCAGCCGCATGGCGAGGATTACGAAGAAATAGCCTTTGCCAAGAAAATAAGGCGGGAAGATAATAAGCGAAGATCAACCAACAGGAAGAAGGGTAGAAGTATATAAAACGTTAATTTTTAATTCAATAAATATTTTGATATGGAAAATTCCATTAATGAAGAAGCCATTTGGGAAAAACTTTCCGAAATAGGCAAAAAAGTAGATGCTGTACTTTTCAAAACAGCAAAGCAAGAACAACCGGCACAACTTTCTCAGCCTTCCATAACCATGGAGAACATAAAGGACATGGAGAAGGCCATGGAAAATCATGTAACTGTTTTAGCCAATTTTATAAATAAACAAATACGGGAAATGAAACCTCCGGCCACAAAAGAGGAGGTGGAAGCGATTGCCGGGGATCATACAGAATTAATGAACAGTTTGTATCGACAGGGAACCGACAAACTGGACAGGATCAAGATCAATATGGTCAGCCTGAAAGAAAAAATAGACCAGTTACCGACACCCGAACCTGTTTCAGTGGAATCGATTATTCAAATGTTCCCCAAACTGAAGAAAGTAAATATTTGCGGGTTCGAGTTTTTGCGGACATCGGTGATTATATCCGTATTGATAGCATTGTCTTTTTTCTCATTGACGGTGAATATCAAACAAATGTACGGAAACGATGATTTGACCTACCGGTACGGTAAGCAAACTTAGTACATCCTGCAAATGCAGGAGAAGCAAGCGGCTGAATCAGAAGAACAGGCGAAGAAGAAAGAACAGGTAAAGGGAAAGAAAAAGTAACGTTCCTTTCCCATCTGTCATACAAAAGTATTTACAAAGAATAAACCTGCAAGGCCGGGCCCTGTTTTGGCGGAAATCTTCCTTCCTCGTCCCTCGGAAGCGTATTTCCACCAAAAGCCTTGCCTTGTTTATTCTTTGTATATGAAGGGTGTATAACAGATGCGAAAGAGGAAATATGAAAAGTCTGTTTGCGTTTTTGTTCATATATTTAGGAAAAGTCCGAAATTGGTAATGTCAATTTTTGCATGCAAATTGCATGTACACCCCAATAAAAAAGCCCCACATTTTTCTTTACAAGGCTCTGATTTTAAAGGTAGTCCGGACGAGATTCGAACTCATGACCTACTGCTTAGAAGGCAGTTGCTCTATCCAGCTGAGCTACCGGACCATTAAATTGCCCGCAAAGATATACAAAAATTTAAACCCGGATTCAATTTTTTTAACAGATCCAGGTCTTTTACTTTTATTACGGCCTTACGTATCTTACACGTCTTACGGTCTTCTTACTTTCTCCCCGCTTGCCCGCTGCTTTGGAATTCATATCTCCGTTTGTAGCGGAAGAACCGTTCGCTTTGCCCGAAGGTCACACTCAACATCAATTCGTGCGACCCGTACGAATATTTGCGGATACTGCTAAGTGTGTAATCGAAGGCATACCCGAAATGGTATTGTTTATAACGTGCACCGAATATGATACTTGTTCCACCGGCAGCGCCACCGCCACCAGAGCGGTACGATAAGCCGCCCCAGAATTGGTCGAAATAGTAGGCCATGACATTGATGTCAACCTGACCGACACCATGCTCGTTGAACTTGATTTGCGCTCCGGGAACAAAGCTCCATTCTTTATCCAGTTCGAAAACATATCCGCCCAACAGGAGGTACTGGCGTTCGATCCTGTAATCGGAACTGTTACGTCCGCCAAAGGTGAGAAACGACTGGAATAAGTTGCTAGCCGAAAATCCCGCATAATAATCCTTGGTGGTATAATGCAAGCCGAATGATGCATCAGGAATAACCGAACTCAGCTTAGACCCGTCAATAAGCTTATCATAACCCAATTCCGTATCAATCTTATCCCTGTCGATATACAACTGGAACAAGCTGGCCGACAAACCGAAAGATAATTGCCCGTAGCGGTCTTCGAGGTGATACGCATAGGTGAACTGTCCACCTGTGGTACGGATAGGTCCGCGTATATCGTTGAACAGGGCAAGCCCTAACCCCACGTTTTCAGGGCTATATCCACCGAATTTCCTTTTTCGGTTGCCAAAAAGGCCTTCGCGAGTCAGGCGAGCCTGCCCTGTTAGTGTCTGGTTGGAAGGTGCCTTGGAAAAACCAGTCCATTGGTCTTTCACTGTCAAGCCTATCGAAGTGTATCCATCGGCGCCGCAAGCGGCAGGATTCAGCAGGAACCGGCTGAACAGGTACTGCGTGAACGGTTGCGATTGCTGGCCATGGGCGGTGACGCCCAACAGCAACACGACAACAGTGATGCAAACAAATGAGATATGTACCTTTTTCAAAATCATGAATATGATTACCGTATGATGGTGATGGTTCCGAGGATAGGCTTATTGTTTTGTCCATCGTTCAGATGGATGATGTAATAATAGGTTTCCATCGGCAGGTAATGTCCCTTGGCATCGCGGCCATCCCATGGATTGGAAGTATAACCCTTGTTCGAAGTAAACACTTTGCGTCCCCAGCGGTCGAATACTTCAACCATACAATCGGGATATTGCCGGAGCGCCGAGATGTTCCATACATCGTTGTCGCCGTCGCCGTTGGGTGTAAATGTATTGGGTATCTTCAACTCTTCGATCACAGGATTTTCTTTGCAAGCAAGCACTACAATAGTGTCGCTGGCCGAACAGCCGTCAGGATCGTCGGCACGCACCCAATAGATCATATCCGTCTTCGGATCATGCTCGGATACGTCGATCAGCGTTGATGGGCCGATTTGACCTGTCGACCACGAATAGACCGTACCCGACGGGTTGCCGGATGTACGTAACGCCTCCAGCGTGAAACCCGGCGTACAGATCATCGTATCCTTACCTAAGTAAACATGCGGTTTGGGGCTTGCTTTCACGATAACCGAACTGCTGATACGACATCCAAGGACATCAATGGCCGTGAGCGTGTATTCACCTTCCTTGACGGCATAATTGTTGCGTATAGCCGATTTGTCCGACCACACAAAATTCTGGAAATCTTCCGTATTGAAACCCAGATAGACACTGTCGCCTTCGCACATGCTGTAAGTATTTTTCACAAAATGGATATCCTTGCCAATAACAGTCACATCGAGGTATGCCCAGTCGCCGACACATCCATGTTTCGAAGTCTCCTGCACACCCAAACTGAAAGTACCGTTGGTATTTCCCCATTGCACAATGATGGAATCGGAATATTGCGTTACCATTTGAGTGCCGGCAGGTAGCTGGTATTGGAACGTCGATCCTCCTTCCTTGTCGTCTGGATTGGCTTTATACTTGGACTTGGTGCCCCTGCACACTTCATCTGTTTTTTCCTGGGCAATAGCCGGATAAAAGACAAGCATTGACAGGAACAAGAACAATATGTGGGCTTTTTTCAACAAGGACCGGATACTTTATTTTTACTTAACAGAGGCTTTACAGCGTAATGTCGAGATGGTTACTTTTTGTTTTGTTTTCCGCCATACCTGTGCAGGCAGATTACCTGCACAAACATTTTGGATAAACAATTAAAACAAACAACTATGATGAAAATTTAATAATTCAGGATACAAAGTTACGGCATGTTTTCAACATGTTGCAATTTCTTGGTGGTCGGAGTCGGAAGAATATTTACCACATATGCTTCTGATGGAATATCCGCAGTGTTATTTGCACCTTGAACCGCTGCCACTAATGTTTGATCCAATGATTTACGTGAAATACGGTCGGTTAACTTTGTTACATGTACACTATATTCGCCCGCAACACCTTGAACGCCATCAGTTCCAATAAAATTAACAGCAGGTATGGTGAAACCAAATGTTCCGGCCTTTTTCCCATTAGCGCCTATAGTTGCCGTATAGGTAACCGCTGCGAGTGCAGTTCCTCCGAAAGGTTTATATGTAATGGTATATTCCACGTTCCATTGCCCATAACCAGTGACAGGAACATTAATTGTTACCGCATCATTTGCACATGAAGAATAATTAGCAGTAGCAGGCCATTGTAAAGTGGGTTTAGCTACCACAAAAATATTAGCTATGGAGTCATTACCTTCACATCCTGTTCCATTCACTGGACGTGATTTTTCATTAATGGTAAGAGTCATATCCCCCAAACTTGCAGGCATTACTACACTGATTTCTTTTGCAGTGTAATATTTAGGAGATCCTGAAGCATCAAATTCTGTAAGTGTTGATGCTCCAGCAATATCTTTAATAGTCACAGCTTTAGAAAAATCCCATTTGAATATAGAGGAATTCATGATTGTTGCTGGCATAGATGCAACAATAGGGTCCCCTGCAACTTTATATGCCATTCGGCTACCAACAGTTACCGTATCAACACCCTCTCCTACTTTTTGAAAAGTCACATAATCTCCCGGGAGTGTGGGTTGAGCATAAACTCCTATAGACAACAGCGCAAACGCTGCTGCAAAAAATCCTATTTTCAATACTTTACTTGTTTTCATCTTATGATTTGATTAATTAACTTTTTATTTTAAAGCCTCTGTCAAGGTCTTCCGGCCACTGACGGGCATTTTATTTACTTTTTATGATTAAAAATTATTAGGTAGACGATAGATCGGACCTGTTTTTGCAGGAGCCATTACAGTATAAGTAAAGCTTGCCGAACCTCCGGATGTGAGCAAGTCATTGGTACTTGCCACCCCGGACTTACGGGATACACGGTCAGTAACCCTGGTAATGGTTATTTCATATTTACCATATTCATTTCCTGTGTTACTGAGCGTTATAGCTAAAATACCACTTTTTACTGGCACATTGGTAGCACTGGTAGTCACTGCTGTACCTGTTGTTGGCGTAAAAACCATCGTATAGTCCACTTGCACTTGCGACGATTCAGTGGCAGGAGTTACCGGAAACTGGTATGCAATACCGGCATTGACTTCTGTTTGTGTATGACATTTGCCATCTGCATAAACGGACCCAATCTGGTTAAATGTTATGGTCGGTTTGGAAATAATGGCTACGGGAATAACCGTTTCCTTCCCGGCACAAGCGGCACCTACTGTCGGCGTTTCTTTTACTTTCAAGCTATCAATACCCGTAGCACTCCATGTTACTGAAATAATGGGTGTTGTGCTACTTCCTGTCCCTTTTGTGTTTTTGATAACCCAATCAAAAGTGGACTTTACATTAGAGAAATCAGTTATATTGCTTACTGTATACAGGGGGCTAATTGCCGGATCGGGCAATACAAAATATTTCATCACTGAAGTTACGGTTACCGAGTCGCGTTCTTCCTGTACATGAGGGCCTCCGGCTGTAGAATTATAACCATGCTGGTAATAATTTTTACTGTCAAGTGTTACACTTTTAGGAGGCGTTTGTCCGTACAGATTTCCTGCCACACAAAACATTAAAGCTACTAGACTATATTTTATTATATTTTTCATCGTTTTTAGATACTTTAGACTATGTCGTCAATAATTATTTATTGGGGATATGATAAGTCGGGCCGGGTTTCGGTTGCGGCAATACCATATATGTAAATTGATTATTAGCTGGTGTTGACGATATGTTATCGCCGGTTACGCCACACTTCACTGCAATACGGTCTGTAATAGATTTGATTGTAATCACATAAGTTCCGTACCCTGAAAATTTGAGAGCCAATTGTGCTGTAGCTGTATTAGCACTAACAAATTTCTCAGTAATATCAGATCCTTCGGTACCATCTTTCGTAATCGTGTATGTAACCACGACCCCGTTGGCCTTACTGATCACAGCACCTGATTCGGTTGATGCAGGAACCAATGGGAAATTGTATACAGGATAAGTGGTTTCATCCCCGGTAACAATAGCTGCGCATTGTGCAACCGTTTTTGAACCGCTTACATCACCAAACATTACTGAAGGTTTCGGGATAACTGTTACGGGTATTTTTGCTTCAGTACCAACACAAACAGCACCAGTAGGAATAGCAATGCCATTATATTCTTTCGGCGTTTCTGTCATCCTAATGGTATCAACCGGAGTTACTGCACTCGGTGTGTTCCATGTAATAGTCACATACGGTGAAGTATTGGTAATATTGGCGTTTTGAAACGCACCGAACGTACCTGTAGAAGGAACCGTCCATGCAAACTGTGACTTAGTAAGATTGGTTTTCGTATAATCACCACCATTAGTGTCATAGTAATCTTTATTGTAAAACTTATCCGGCATAATGAAATACCTCATGGTAGAACCGACCATCACTGAATCTCGAGCTTCGCGGGGATTATCCGGTCCTCCAGGATAACCATGTTGATAATATCCATTTTTGTCGAGAGTGATCGGCCCTGTCGGATCTTGTCCCCAGACATTTACAGCCGCGAGTAAAAACAACCCTAAGGTGATTATACTCCATTTTTTTACACTTTTACTCATATCTTTTTATAAACTTTTTTCGATTTTAAAATTCAAATTACTCCTTATACGTGAAACTTGAACAGAGGTTGCACCCTTTGAAAAAAAATTAACAAAATGTTTATCCTTCCAATGCAGGAATTTTCATTGTTGAATGTGAATAAATAACCATCCTAACCCAAACTATAACATTTTTCACGCTCATTATTAAAGCATTTACAACCTGCTTTGGTTCATTTTCCACCTGCTTTTAAATCATTTTGTCGACGATAGTACCAAATATAAATGGCAAACATTCCAAACACTACAAGTTTAATTTTGTAGAAATGTATGATTTTTTTGAAAAATATTAGAAATAATATGACGATTCCTATCAACATATTCGGCAGTTAAGTAATTGACGATTGAAGGCTAAAAATGAATGCCTTACCACTGCCGGAGTCATTCTGAAACTTTTAAATCTGGATTATTTCCTGTAAATTTACGGCGATGAAGGAAATGATAACATAACATGACTTATCAGAAATCTAAATCCATCAAATTCAGCCGGATATGGAAAATTGCCAGTCCGATCATCATCGGCAATATTGCCCAGAACTTGCTGATCATCACCGATACGGCATTTCTCGGACACTTGAATACTGTATCGTTGGGTGCGGCTGCGTTGGGTGGTGTGTTCTACATGGCGGTGATGATGCTCGGGATGGGTTTCAGTATCGGTGTGCAGATCATTGTAGCACGACGCTATGGAGAGGAACGGCCAGGTGCTATCGGCCAGGTGTTGCAACATGCATGGATGTTCATGATTCCTTTTGCCTGGCTGCTTTGGATACTGCTCCGGTGGTGGGGCGACAGTATAATGGCACTGTTCATCGTGTCCCCGGAGGTGTTGGCTGAGGCTAATCGTTTTTTCGACATGCGTATCTGGGGAATCTGCTTCGGTTTCATTGTTTACATTTGCCAGGCATTTTTTGTGGGTATTGCCCGGACGAGAATCATATCGTACATCACCGGCATCATGGTGGTGGTAAACATTGTAGTGGATTGGCTACTGATATTCGGGCATGGCGGTTTTAGCGCCATGGGCATACAAGGAGCCGCGCTGGGAAGCGTGGCCGCCGAAATAACAGCCGTGACAGTATACATTATTTATATGTATAGAAAAAAGGAATTCCGGATATATGGAATCTTCAAGCGAATATCCTACAACATGGCAACCATGGTTAATATGGTGAAAGTATCGGCGCCGGCGTCCCTGCAAAATTTCTTGTCGGTGGCTTCGTGGTTCATCTTTTTCACTATGGTCGAAAAAATAGGTGAACGGGAATTGGCCATGTCCAACATCGGGCGCAGCCTGTATGCAATCTTCCTGCTGCCGGTATGGGGATTCGCTTCGGCAGTGAACTCACTGGTCAGCTACAGCATTGGTTGCCGCAGGCCATTGCTCACCTGGACAATCATGACAAAAGTTGCATGGGTCACAGCCATTTCCATTCTCATCCTCGAAGGGCTTACCTGTCTTTTCCCTGGTTTTGTCACTTCCATCTATACCGATATTCCTGCCATAGGCGAAGCTACCGTAAGTATCATGCCCGCCATTTGCATTTCTGCCTTGTTTTTCGGAGTTGGCCTCGTGTGTTTCAACACTGTGTCAGGTACGGGCAACACACATATTTCATTATTGATCGAAATTGTTGCCACCGTTATTTATGTAACGGTTTGTGTATTGGCCGTCGAGGTGTGGCATTGGGGTATCCTGTATGTATGGCTGGTCGATGGTATCTATGGGGTAGTATTGATTGCAGGTTCATTGTTGTATCTCGGTACCGGCCGATGGACCCGGAGACGCATCTGAACTTTGACTTTCGCTATCTTTTGATACAAATATGACTCCTATAAGGTGTAACTTTACACATAAGGTGGTGCGTACGCATGTGAACAGATGAACGGAACGACTTTGTAATAATCCGGAACTTATCAAAAAATAGTATTTCCAATAGTTGGCTTCGCTTCATCATAATCGTCATTCATATATCGTTAAAGATTGTTAAAGTGAATTTTACTTGGTACGGATATTGTATTTTTGTATCAAAATATTCTTAAGATGAAGAAATCCACATTATACATCCTGATTGCGCTGGCTGGGATTGCCTTGGCCGGACTGATCGGTGTACAAGCCTATTGGATTAATTATTCTTATAACATTAAGGAACAGCAGTTTTCGCAGTTGGTGAACACCACAGTTAACAGTATTACTGTGGATGTGCAATCGTACGAGGTAGTGCAGATCATCCGCGAGATGGACATGCCATACCCGTTCCAGCGTAACATTAAGTTCCAGGGAGCACAAAAATCCTTGCTTGATACCATCATTGCAGGAAAAAAACAATTCGAACTTCCCCATCTGAAAATATCGAAAGAAGATAAAAATGCCTTTTGGAATAATGCTGTACGTAACTATTGGCAACCGCAAAGTGTTATACAACAGAGCTTCCTGCAGATCAATGCACAGTTCGACGGCAGCAAATCGAGCATGCAGATCAGCGGCAGTTCGTCGATGTCAGTAATGCCGCCCCCGCCAATGACGGATGATCAACGGAGAGCACGCCGGAAGATGCTTGCCGAAGCCACGGTTGCACGAATGCAACAAGCCAATTTCAAGCTAGAGGACAGAATCGATAGCGAAGAATTGGATTATATCATTCGTACTGAAATGGAAAAGTCGAATATCAACATTCCTTTTGAATACGCGGTGTTCGGGAAGGATTGCAAGGATAAGATTTACCAGTCGGAGCATTTCAATCCCAAAAAGGAAAACGAAATATTCAGGGCGGCGCTTTTCCCGTTCGACTGGTTCGAAACGCAACCCTATTATCTCAACATCTATTTTCCGAAACAGGGCAATTACCTTTTCAAATCCATCGGTTTTATGAGCATGTCGTCCATCGTGTTCACATTGATTGTTATTTTTGCCTTTACGGCAACTATTTTCCAGATGTTGCGTCAAAAAAAGATCACCAGCATCCGTACTGACTTCGTCAACAATGTGACTCATGAACTGAAAACGCCGATCTCAACAATTTCGTTGGCTTCGCAAATGCTGAACGACAGGAGCATCCCTAACGAATCGAAGAATTACGACCATCTTTCGGCAGTGATTGCCGACGAGAGTAAGCGTCTTAGCCAACAGGTAGAAAAGATACTGCAAATGGCGATCTTCGACCGGGGCAAACTGATGATCAAATTCAAAGAACTGGATGTAAACGAATTGGTCAATATGGTCGTTCGTAATATGTTGATCCAGGTCAAAAATAAAAACGGCCAGATTGTCAAACATCTGGATGCCGAAAAACCGATGGTGGAAGTGGACGAGGTGCATTTCACCAATGTGTTGTTCAACCTGATTGACAACGCAATCAAGTATAGTAATGGCCGCCCCGACATTACCCTATCGACAGCCGATACGCCCGATGGTGTGTCTATCTCTGTTCGCGACAAGGGCATCGGTATCAGCAAAGCCGACCAAAAGCGGATTTTCGACCAATTCTATCGTGTCTCGACAGGCAATGTGCACAATGTAAAAGGGTTCGGGCTGGGACTTTCGTATGTGAAGAATGTGGTGAAAGCCCACAATGGCGCCATTGATGTGGAAAGTGAACACGGACAGGGAACATGTTTTACCATCCTCCTGCACCACGATCAACCAAAAAACAAACCGTTCAACGATAAGAAAAGTACCTAATAATTAATAAGATGACAAAAGTATTATTAGCCGAAGATGATGAAAACCTGGGTGAATTGCTCAGGAATTACCTTAAAGCCAAATCGTTCGAAACCGACCTGTTTGATAACGGGGAAAAGGCATTGGAGGGATTTCGCAAGAGCCATTACGACTTGTGCATCCTCGATGTGATGATGCCGGTGAAAGATGGATTCACTCTGGCACAGGATATACGCACCATCAACAAAGTGGTGCCGATCATTTTCCTCACAGCGCGCTCAATGAAGGATGATGTGCTGGAAGGCTTCAAAATAGGCGCCGATGACTATATCACCAAACCCTTCAACATGGACGAACTATTGTTTCGCATCGAGGCAATCCTGCGCAGGATAAAGACCGATGTACAATTCGTACCGCAGGTGTATACGCTTGGCAAATACACATTCGACATACAAAAACAAATCCTGCAATGCGGGGAAACATCATATAAATTAACCACCAAAGAGTCGGAGTTACTAAAACTGCTTTGTGATAATGCCAACCAGGTGCTTGAACGCAACTATGCACTAAAGACCATCTGGGAAGACGATAATTATTTTAACGCCCGGAGTATGGATGTGTATATCACCAAATTGAGAAAATATCTTAAAGATGAACCGGCTGTGGAGATATTGAATGTTCATGGAAGAGGGTTTAAGTTGGTGGTTTAATTTTCATTCAACAATTCGACGATTCAACAATTAACATGAAAAAAAAGATAGGTCTACTGCCCAAAATCATCATCGCCATCATTGCCGGCTTACTGCTCGGCATGCTGTTGCCAAAAGCAACACTGTCGGAAGCGGTGGTGCGCATTTTCGTAACATTCAACGGGATATTTGCTTCGTTCCTGTTTTTCTGCATTCCTTTGATCATTGTGGGATTAGTGGCACCGGGTATTGCCGACCTTGGGAAAAGCGCAGGATGGTTGTTGGCAGTGACCACATTAATAGCTTACGGATCGACCATTTTTTCAGGTTTTTTCACTTACTTTTCGTGCCGGACAGTCTTTCCATACCTGATAGAACCCGGCACAGTCCTGGCAAGTGTCGATAATCCCGAAAATTCTTTACTTTCGGCTTTCTTCACCATCGAAATGCCGCCTGTTTTTGGTGTGATGACCGCACTAGTGCTGTCTTTTATCCTGGGGATTGGTATTGCTGTATCCAAAGGCGAAACGCTGAAATTGGCCGTTACGGAATTCAGGAGTATCATCGAACGCGTGATCGCTGCTGTGATTATCCCGTTGCTACCAGTGTATATTTTCGGTATCTTCCTCAATATGTCCTATTCGGAAACAGCATTTGCCATCATCAAAATATTCGGCAAAATCATTGGGGTGATCTTCGTACTACATATCCTGCTGCTGTTGATCCAATACTTTGTTGCCGGAGCCATTGCCGGGCGCAACCCGTTCAAATTGTTATACGGCATGTTGCCGGCTTACATGACTGCATTGGGCACATCATCGTCGGCCGCCACTATACCCGTTACCTTGGCGCAGACGAAGAAAAACGGTGTGAGCGAAGATATTGTCGATTTTTGTGTGCCGTTATGCGCCACCATTCACCTGGCGGGAAGCACCATGAAAATAACGGCCATGGCTTTGGCCATCTGTATGCTCACGGGCCGACCATTCGACACAGGTCTTTTCTCGGGTCTCATCCTGATGTTGGGTGTGATGATGGTTGCTGCACCGGGTGTTCCCGGAGGAGCCATTATGGCAGCAATCGGAATATTACAATCTATGCTTGGATTCGACGAAGTAGCCATAGGCCTGATCACTGCCCTGTATATTGCCATCGACAGTTTTGGTACAGCCTGCAATGTAACCGGCGATGGCGCTATTGCCGTGGTAGTGGATAAAATTGCAAAGAAAAAAGTTAAATGAAGTTCTAAAAATAACTTGCTTCTAGTCTGCAGGATCTTTTTAAATTCAAATGGACTATGGTATTTTATACCTTATCCGATCATTTCACTTTAAAATCCAGAACTATTTCATTTTCTAAGTAAGCCTGCAAGTGGTCGCCGATTTTCACAGGGCCAACACCGTGTGGCGTGCCGGTATAAATCAGATCACCTATTTTGAGGGTAAAGAACTTAGATGCATGTGCAATGATCTGGTCGACCGTAAAAATCATATCCTTGGTGTTGCCTTGTTGCACGGTCGCCCCGTTGATATCCAGATGAAAATTGATGTTCTGTATATCAGGATAAGTTGCTTTTGCCACCATATGTCCTATGGGTGCAGAGTTATCGAAAGCCTTGGCAATTTCCCACGGGTGGCCTTTCTCCTTGCATTGCTTTTGAAGGTCGCGTGCCGTAAAATCAATACCAACAGTGATTTCGGAATAGTAGCGGTGTGCAAATTTCGGCGCAATGTTCTTTCCCAAGCGGTCGATCCTTACAACAATCTCAGTTTCGTATTGTATATCGGTGGAAAAATCGGGATAGAAAAAAGGCTTGTTGTTGAGTAACAACGCACTCTCCGGCTTACTGAAAATTACCGGTTCAGGTGACAGTATGTTATTCATTTCCTTCACATGCGAAGGGTAATTCATTCCAATGGCAAGGATTTTCATGAGATGGATTTGATATTTTTAGACTGGATGCCTTACGGCGAGCTAAAGGTTTACAGGATTTACATCCTTTTCAAGAATACAAACAGTAAATGGCAAATGCGGGAAACACTTAATTTCAGTTTCATGGAAACCATAGTTGATATACCAATTTTTCAGACGGCTATTTCCGTCGATAATCCCAATGGAAATGGTTTGGCCACCGGCTTTCCGCACATATTCTGCTGAAAAATCCATCAAGTGTTTTCCATACCCGGAATGCCTGGCGGTGGGCAACACAGCTAACTTTTCGAGATAAAACAACGTATCAGAAACTTTTCGTAAGGCGACAAAGCCAATCTGACCTTTGGTATCAAAAAGACCAAATAGGATATTTCCTTTTTCCTGCATCTTTCGTAAGTCGTCTTCCGTGATAAACGCAGCATTCGACGGGCAATTCTCGGATGTTAGCCCAAATTCAACAGCTACGGTTGCGAACGACTCCCGGATGATACGTACACTCGACCGGACATCTTTATCAGATTTAATTTCTTTGATCATGAATTTATCTCAAACGTCATTGCGAGCAACAGCGAAGCAATCTCTTTTTATTTCAATAAATTACTTCGCTGTTGCTCGCAATGACGGGGTTATTCCCCTTTTATTTATAAAATTGTCATTTGTTCCTGCTCGATCATTTTCTCACAGTAATGGCATTTAAGCGTAACGGGCTTTTTGGCAGTGACATAAAACTTGGTGGTGATTTGCTCGTTATTGGTGATACACTTGGGGTTGACGCACTTCACAATACCCGTTACCTCGTCGGGAACTTTCACTTCGCGCTTTTCTACCACTTGGTAGTCACGGATTGTATTCAACTTTGCTTCGGGCGCCACCAACGCAATTTTGTTAATCTCGCCGTCGTCGAAAAACTTATCGGTAATCTTAACAATCGCCTTCTTCCCCAACTGCTTACTATCGAGATTATTTCCGAAAGTGATTTGCGTATTGATCTTTTCCAGGCCCAAGATTGAAATTACTTTGAACAGGCTCTGCGGTGGAATACGGTCAATAGCAGTACCGTTTTTGATGGCGCTTACCACAAGCTCGCCTTTTTTCAATTCGCTCATATCATTATCTTTATATTGTTCATACTTTTTTAAAAATCATCTTCTTAATAACCCTTTTACATATCTTTTCAATTTTTTCGGATTCTGCCTGCAATCCCATACTCGTGCTATATGAATGATATTGTTTTCAACGTAATATAAAACTTTATAATTACTTTTAGCTACAACAAGCGATCGGTATGCTTTCGGAAAATCTTCCAATAACAGTTCTATGGCCGCTAAATATGGATGTTGTGATAACAGCCTGGTGTGTAGATTAATATCAGAAACAATAGTATTTGCTGCAATTTGACTTTTGTCGGAATAATAAGTATAAATCTTTTTGAGGTCATTTCTGGCGATGGAGGATCAAACAATTTTATAATCCATATTCCTTCATTACTTCTTCGTGCGAAATACCCTTACCCTCCGCAAATTCCTTTTCGATTTCGGGTAGACTTTCCCTAATTTCCTCAATGGTGTACATGCAAGGTTCAGGTAACTTCTTCTTTAGGCTTTTGTAAACCTTTTCCATCTCCGAAAGCCTTTCTTCGTCCGTATCGTTGATGATTGCCTTGATCAACCTGAATTTCTTCCGCTCCAATACAGTCATAATATCTTATTTTACTGATTCACAAAACATGGAATTGCTAGCCCATTGAAAAAGCTTTATCCTGAAAGGAATAAAACCAATAATCATTCAATATCCGACATCAAAGATACAGAGAAAAGAAAAATTATTCGTTAATAAATCAAAAAAATCGCACGAAAAGTAGCAAATACAGATTTTTTTTATAATATTGTGCCTGTCAAATTAAACGATCTTTAAATATTTATTTTCTTATGAAAGTATATAGTACAAACCAAATCAAAAATTTTACGCTTTTGGGAAATACCGGTTCAGGTAAGACCACATTAGCGGAAGCTATGCTATTCGAAGGCAAAGTGATCGAGCGCCGGGGCGAAGTTGAAAACAAGAATACCGTGTCGGATTATAGCGATATTGAGCGCGAAAACGGCAGTTCGGTATATGCTACGGTGCTCTATGCCGAAATCAACGACAAAAAGCTCAATTTCATCGATCCATCGGGTTCCGACGATTTTATCAACGGTGCAGTAGCTGCATTGTCGGTGAGTGATGTTGGTGTGCTGGTGATCAATGCACAGAACGGCATCGAAGTGGGAACCGAGATTCACAGTCGTTACTTGGAAAAGGCGAAGAAAGGCGCTGTGATCGTTGTTAATCAGTTGGATCACGAAAAAGCTAATTTCGACAAAGTGATCGAAGAAGCCACTGAGCGTTTAGGAAAGAATGTGACGATCATTCAATACCCGCTCAACGAAGGCCCTTCGTTCGATTCGTTTATCGATGTACTGTTGATGAAGAAATACTGCTATGCAGGTGGTAAGCTGGAGATCAGCGAAGTGCCTGCCGATCAGAAAGAC
>JAVBSH010000025.1:0-3608 GCA_031547085.1 Bacteroidales bacterium | reverse complement strand
CGCTACACTAGCCCCACAGTCCAAATCCAGCAAATAGACCGATTTGGCCACCGGGAAATGGCAGTCGGGGGTTGGGCGCGATGCGATGTATTGGGTATAAGTATCCCCAAATACTGTAGCCGTGAGCATTCCGGATTGATTGGAGCCGTTGGCGGTGACGGTGACCGATCGGCCGGAACTGGACCCGGATATGCTAAACCCGGAAGGGACGCTCCAGGATGCGCTTTCTCCGGTGCTTAAACTGTAAGAAGCGCTACCGTTTGAACAAATATAGTCCGGGCCGACAATCCCCCCTGTCCTGATAAACTTGATCACTGTCTGTCTGTTGCTTGTCGCCATCACAGCCCCGGTCGTTCCAGGAGCAGTATTAGGATGAGGGGTAACCGATACGGAGGAACCGGTGGTCGACGCCAGGCTAAAGTTGCCGTAAACACTCCATGTGGCAATCTGGTGGTTGCTTGTACTGTATACCTCGTAAAGATTGATGATGTCGGGGCCAAGGATGTGAAGATAATCCGGTACGAGGACCACCACATTGCGCCGAACTATTTCCACTCCGTTGTGCAGCACACGCACGTAACCGGTGCCCATGCCAGTAGCTCTGTAGACGCCCGGATTGCCTGAAACCGGAGTAAGATTGGAACTGCTACCCCAGGTATACCCTGCAGGCACATTGGTTGCAGAGAAGGTATATGTGCAGCCGAGGTGAAGATCAGTATCGCCTGAGATGACCGGTACACATGGCAGAATATTTCTTTCACCAAACACCGTACCATTGCTATACACAATTATCTTTCCGGAACTATTGCTTGACCCTGTCCTGAACACTTCCACTTCTGCCGGGTTACCCGGAACAAATGCGCTGGTGAACGGGCCCGTAAAGCCTAACGTTAATGTACTGCCCGGTGGAGGAGTTGGATCTAAGGTAAAAATGCCGCCGTTGTAGCAAACCACACCGGGACCGTTAACGGGCGACTCGCAAGGCGTTATCATTGTGTTGACAATCAGTCTGCCATTGATATACGCCATGAGTGTACCATCTACCATACTTGCCCCCGTTCTGGTAACAGTTACCGGATTGGCCGTAGTGGAATTGAGCGAAAAGGGACCGCTGACCGACCATGTGAAAACCGACGGAGCTTTGTTTAATACAAACTCACTGCCATCATAACAAACCGCATCCGAGCCGGTAATGAAGGGCGTCGGAGCCAAATGAGTAAACACAAACAAAGCAGGTGAGTTGAAGTCAACATGCGGTTCGTTATTGTTTTGCGTAAATACCGAATGAAACGGAGAAGTTAATCCTGCCACGTTTGGAGCAGACCAGTTGCTCAGTGCAAGTGAACTGCCAGTGGGAATAAAACAAAACTTAGACTCCTTGATATTATCGTCCGAAATGGGAAGTTTTTTAGCAAAGTCTTTAATGTTAAACAACCCGCCCGGAGCGCCATCCAATGGCAGCATATCTGCCGTGCTGTTGACGGATACATCCTCAAGCGTGATATTAACATTAATAAGCCACAGAATCTTTTTGCGTATATATATCTTACCCTTATATACTCTTGAGGCGCTTTGATTTTTTAAACCGTCTATATTGATTTCCGCTTTTACCTGACTGTGCCCGGGAATAGAGTTGAGAACCAATTGAGGATAATTTGTAATACTCAAAAGAGGATAGATGTATTTTAAGGCTATAAGAGACGAAGACAGGTAATCCATCCACGCTTTAAAACTGTAAGAATATTGATAGTCTATGATAGCACTGCCGGGTGCAAATGACAAAGTTCCATTGGCGCTGCCGTTGGAGATGGCTATGTTTTCTATCGGTTGGCTTGTGAAACCCTGCGGTAACCCTAAATTATCATAAGCCGTTTGAAAAGTTTGATGCACCGAATGATCGAAAACGCAATTTGGTTTCACATAATAGATCAACATTTGTTTAGCAGCCGGACTGTTTAGCAGGTTAATGACGCCTTTTATTGCATCCATTTCTCTGACTTTTAAAACAGGGAAAAAAAACACTTGAATATTGATATCCTGAATATGCCGCACGGCCGCCTGAAAACCTACCGGCATGTTGGCACCCTTGTGCGGACTGTCCACCGAAATGTATTTACGGGTCTGATGGTTATACCCTTCGTTTTCCAATTGCCGTAAAGCAATACGGGCCACCAGGCCGCCCATGCTCATCCCCATCACTACGTTTTGTTCGGTGGAGCCGCTGTTTTGCTTGCGGGTATTCACCCATTTGATAACTTCCTTGAATACTTGCGCATTTTTCCAGATATCATCCACCCCATCGTTGTAATCCAGATAAATAATATCGTACTCGGCAAGGTCAAGGTCGGCATAAAGCGTTCTGTCATTACTGCTGTTTATAGGAGAAAGTACACCTAATTTTATAGTATCATTTTGAAACAAGTTTGGATTACTACACTACGGCATGGGGAATTGAACCTGAACTGTATGTTTGGACGGGCGAAAAGTTCAGGCAATTGAAAGATTGGCGCATTGATGATGCCAGTCGCAAACCTGACGATGACTTACCGACAAAGCGGCTGTCGTTTAAAAATGCAGCCGAAATATTGGCCGACAATTCATACAGCACTTGGGCGGAAGTGAAGGACGGCAGCGCTTCGTTGGCATTGCACTTTGATTATGATGGTGCTGTGTTGGCCTCTTATTCGCCGGAATGCTACCTGATGTTTCCCTGTAAATTGGAGGGAAATAAAATTGTAGTCTATTGGGACGTCGATATCGACACAAAATATGACTTCGACATCGTGAAAGCGGTTAACCAAATCGATAAAAAATACATCGAGCAGCCCTTTATGACTCTGGAACTGGCCAATGATACCACATTCAAGGCCGTTTATTTATTACCCGGATTAGTCGAAAAGATAAATAATTCAAGCACAGAAAAGCCCCGACGGACATTTTTCCCGGATAAATACGTAATTGTTCAAAATGCTTACTTGTAGCAATCGGACAAAAAGAAATTGAAATGAATCAAAAAAGGAAAATAACAACAGGACTTATACCATTTGCCATATTCTTCATTGCTGCCTGGTTACTTTGTTTTGTACAAGCCTGCATCAGCATGAGGGAATGCAGCGACAGGCCATCGGCAGATTGCATGACGTGCTCTTTAGCGGGCGAAATTTTCAGGTACAGCTTGTTCGTCCCGTTTGTATTGGCTTTGGTCTATCTCGCGTTGTGGAAAGTGAAGAATAGCTATAGAGCCGTCATTCTCACATTCATCTATGCACTTGCCTGCATGTATGTGAATAATGAAATATGCATTGTGCGGGTATCTGCATGGAGCACCTACACAACAAGCGAAGAGATAAGCGCCACATGGCATTTATCCTGTTTGGCGATATTGGTTAGTTCTGTAATATTATTCCCGGTAATCATCCGAAGCCGTTTTATTGAAAGAAAGTAAGATGCCAATGAAAAGAGATTCATCATCACCGTATAGAAATGTTTATCAGTGATTTATTTCTTCTTTTCCAAATTCTGTTTCAGTCGAAATTTTACGATTTTCTTTACCACGGTTATCGGAATCGGTTTGTTTATTGGAAACCGGATGGTTCCTGCAAACGTTT